>JAZUKF010000174.1:0-6210 GCA_045643165.1 Acutalibacteraceae bacterium
TTGTTCCTATGTCAGCGGGAATATCAAATCCTTGTCCGGTGATTACATATGCGTTTCAAATGTTCACACTACCGTTACGGCATCGGAAAATCCCGATTATATGAAAGTTCAAAACGGCGGTATTATGGCTATTCCGGACGGCGGACCGCTGTCATCCGTGGGAAGGAAAAGAGGATTTCCCGATATGCAAAGAACCACCGGGCCGAATTTTACGGAAGAAATACTGAAAATCAGTGTTGAAAACGGTTTCACCCATTATTTTTACGGAAGTACGGATGAAACACTGAAAAAATTGCGGGAAAATCTTGAGAAAACTTACCCCGGAATACAGATAAAGGGTATGTACAGTCCCCCGTTCAGATCTTTAACCGAGCAGGAAGACAGGGATATTACCGAAATGATAAACAAAGCGGATGCCGACTTCGTTTGGATAGGTCTCGGTGCTCCGAAGCAGGAAATGTGGATGGCGGAACATCAGGGAAAAATCAAAGGTCTTATGGTAGGTGTAGGTGCTGCTTTTGATTTCCATGCCGGAAATATCGACCGTGCACCCGAGTGGATGCAGAAAAGCAACCTTGAATGGGCGTACAGACTGTTTCAGGATCCGAAAAGGCTATTTAAAAGATATTTGCATACCAATCCCAAATTTATCTGGAATGTAATTGTCAGGGGAAAATAATTTTTGCAGGAAAACTGCGACATATAAAAGAATATTGTTTTTTACATGTATTAACCGAAAAAACAATCAATTGTGTAAAATCGCTTATAAAAAGGTATTGCCTTACATTTTACAGCCGTTGATGATAACGGCACTGACGTTACATATTATTATATAAATGATTAAAATCACCCCCGACAGCTGTCAGAGGTGATTTTTAATTATTTTAATATAATATTTCACAGTCCCATACATCTACGGGGAAATCCTGGAAAACATCTTTCAGGCGTTTATGAACATCTCCTTTTGTAACGCCCTTTTTCAATATCACCTGAAGAAATCCGCCGCCGCCTGCACCTGCAACGAATTTTCCTTCGATCATATCCTGAATAACGGTAAATATCTGCTCAATGAGAGTGTTTGTGGTTCCTCCGTCAATCTTCAAACTCATTTCCCAATGATAAGAAAGAAGATGTGCAAATTCATCAACATCACCTTTTTTGAGAGCATTCGCCATTTTATCGGCAACAACTTTAATCTCTCTGTGTGCAAACAGACTGTCATCATCATTATCAATATAACGTCCCACCACATCACGCAGAAGATTTCTCGCAAGTCTGCGTTGACCGGTATAAATAAGACAAAATCTGCTGTTAAGTTCTTTTTTCGTTTCCCGGGAAATTGAAAGTTTTTCAACCCGGATCGTCTGCTCGGTTCCCGCATTACTGCTGATATATTTTATTCCGTCGGTTACTCCGCCCACCTGATCCTGCCAACCGCCGCCGGTGGACATAATCTGTTCCATTTCAAGAACGTGGCTGAATAAATCATCTTCGGTATATTCGATGCCGGTAAATTCAAATACGGCTTTAACACAGGCGGCCGAAAGAATGGATGAAGTACCCAGTCCGGAACCCTTAGGAACGTTTGTAACTTCGCTGTGCATTTCAAATCCGCCGCCGAGACGTATCAGAATTTCGTCAAGGTTTCCGCCTTTTTGAGGAATTATTCCGCAAGCAAGCAGACATGCTTTCTGCAATGCAAACAAATCATAGGGATTACCGGTATCCTGAAGCGGTTCTATTGTATCAAATTCGCCGTGAGCATTCATATCTCTGCTGTCAAAAATTATTTTTTTCTCCGGGATTTTAATAAGCGTAACCGTTACAGGCAGTTTCCCGTTTAATTTTATTGCCGCATTCAATACGGTACCGCCGTTTTCAATACAGTACGGCGGTGTATCCGTCCAACCTCCGCCCCAGTTTACACGAAGTGGCAGATTAACAACGGTTTTATCATTAACGATTTTTGCCTTTTCATTATAACGCAGATTGTTCATTGCCGATTTAAGCATAGTATCGGAAATCAGTTTAAAGCATTGAGATTTATAATAATCGCTGTCAAGAGCCACACCTATATAGCGATACAAACGAATGGCTGTTTTAAAATCCTCAACCTTGCTCATATCAAGACTTTTCAGTTTATTCTCCAACCAGATTTGCTGGATTTTTGTAAGTTCGCTGTTACGCAGAATATTTTTACTTTGACCGGCAGGCTGACCGCTTTCAATAAGTTTAAGAATATTATACATATTGACAAGGTCTTCCATTCGTTTTGACCAGTCGATTATCGCTTTCGAGGCGGCATCGTTAAATCCTGAACAAAGGGACTTTTTATATGATTTTTGCCAACTTTCCAAATCCCCTTCTCCCTTTACGATAAGGTCGTAAAGGTTCAGAGCGGATTTCACCGCTTCCCTCACGGTATCACATTCCGGATAAAGTTCGGTAAACCAAAGAGACTGATTGTTATTCTCGATAAAATCTATTTTATCAAGGTCAATACCGAATATTTTATTCTCTTTCGGATTATCGTCAACGCCGTAAATCCTGCAAACAAACTTACCGTTTAATTGCTTTAAACCGTGAAGAACAACATTATCGGGAATAATTTCATCATGGATATTTATAAAAGACAGCAAACAGTTGTTACCGATTACCGCACCGTGATGAACATAAGAATATTCAAGATAACAGCCTTTGCCGATTACCGCACCGTTACTGAGGACGGAATTGTAGCCTGCTGTTTCACCGGAAATTGAAGAATTTACCTGATTACTCCAATCAAGTTCTTCATAATCTTTCCATTGACTGTTCATAAGATTCATAATTTCTTTTGTTGTTCCGAAATGCACAAATTTAGACGGTGAAAAATTAAGAAGTTTCATCTTGAACGGTCTTAAAATTTTCCATATAACTTTCCTCGCTTCACGGAGTTCATCGCAGAACTCACCTTCGGGAGTTTCGTTATAATACTTTTCAAGAGTGGAATCCTCCGCAAGAGGATAAAGGAAATCCGCATACAGCGAAAGCCGTGTTTTGGGATTGATATATTTTTGTACCCCGTCATCTGTGCTGACAAGCGTGTACAAAGCCTCAAGAATATCCGGAGCAAACATCACCGCACCCGTATCAATAGATACATTTCCGCTTTCGTTTACTGCTCCCGCTTCGGTAAGAGTTTCGACACTTTGCTTATGCAGGAACTTTTTTACATTTCCGCTTTCACCTGAAAGAAAAACACCGTGATTTTTTCCTGTTTCAACACTTTCTTTAAAGGAAATCGCCGCAGCACCGTTGCCGGAAAAATCAATCTGAAGCGGATTATAAAGAAGCATAATATCACCGGAAAGCAGTATCATTCCCTCACGCATTCTTGCAGGGACAGATGCAATGGATATCATAAATTCATCAAACAAAGTGGAGCCTTTCCCGCCGGGAAGAACTCTCGGTGCGGGAGAAAAAAGTTTGCCGAGAGCAGAATAAGTGGGAGTCCTTTTACCGTCTCCCCCGCTGTGAAGCACGGCAATATTTTTACCGCTGAATGTACCGTATTTCTCTTTGACATATTTTATTGCGGAAAGAGTTGCACCGCCGGAACCGACTCTTTCACCCTTAGCATCCGGGATGACAACAAACTCCGTTGCGGAAGGCAATTTGCGGATTGCAAGTTGTTCTCTGAAAACCTGAGCCTGATGCTCGTTTGATGCGGTAAGAATAATAACATCAAAATGAGGAGCTGACGGATTATTCACCGCATTTATATAGTCATTCTGACAGTCAAGCTGTGATTGACGAAGAAAAAGTGCCGTTAAATTAGATGAAGATTTTATTTGCATAATTTGTCAAACTCCTTGCCACCCATAAATCACCGTTACGGATATTACTCTGCAAGATTATCTGTTTCACTTAAATTTACAAAAATCCGCAAAATACCCTTTCTACCTTGTAATATGATAACACATTTATTTCAAAAAGTCTACAAACATATTGTAAAAAACAATTTTTCGTCAAATAATAAAATATGCTTGAATTTTATTGTTAAATATTGTATAATCAAATTCTACTATTGCTTCAATAAATGAAGCAGATTAAGGAGTGAAAAAATGGATCAGGTAAACACAGATTTCGGTGATAACGGATTCGGCAAAATTTTCGGTAAAAATGATGTTGTAATTCCTCCCGAAAATGCAGGAAAGAAAATCGTAATTAACATTTTGCTTACACTTGTTGTGGCGGCTGCCGGTTACTATTTTATGCTTCCGGCATTCAATCTTAAGGATTTAAGACTTTATTTCTACATCGGACTTGTTGCAATCTCATATCCCGTATTTTCTTTCTTCACAAGCAGGGCTTTAACCCGACCGGAATATGTACCCTACGTTAAAAAGCGTTCGGTGATTTCCGCAATTATCATTGCTGTTGTAATACTGTTTGTAATGGGCGGTCTGCTGGTTTCATCCGTATTCTTCAGAGCAAAAAAATACAGTAAAATCATCACTGTCGATGACGGAAATTTCTCCGAAAAATTCAACGAACTTGATTTTGATTCCGTTCCCATGCTGGATGAATTGTCTGCACAGAAATTAGGCGGCAGACAGTTGGGTGAACTTTCGGAATATGTTTCTCAGTACGAAGATGCTCAATACTACACACAGATAAACTATAAAAACAGCCCTGTTCGTGTTACGACTTTGCGGTATGCCAACATTATCAAATGGCTTACAAACACTTCACAGGGTATTCCCGCATATATGGTTGTTGATATGTCAACTCAAAAGGTTGATGTTGTTAAACTTACCGATTTAGGTCTTGACAACATCCGTTATACCCCTGCCGAACATTTCGGTAAACTTTTGAAAAGACATCTTCGTTTCAACTATAAAACCTATCTGTTCGATGAGCCCACATTTGAAATTGACGATGCAGGCTGTCCTTACTGGGTTTGCGCAAGAATTGACAAAACGGTAGGTCTTTTCGGCGGTGATGACGTTGTGGGTATAGTTCTCGTAAATGCCACAACGGGTGAATGTCAGTATTATGACATTGAAACCGCAAAAACAGATAAATCTCTCCAATGGATCGACAGAATTTATTCTTCAAATCTTATCGCAACGCAGTATAACTACTACGGTCAGTACAGCGGCGGTTTCTGGAATTCCATTCTCGGTCAGAAAAATGTTAAAGTTACCACCGAAGGATGTAATTTCATCGCCATTGACAATGACGTTTATATGTACACAGGCGTAACATCCGTTACAAGCGACGATTCAATCATCGGATTTATTCTTTCAAATCAGAGAACAAAGGAAACTACTTTCTTTAAACAGTCCGGTGCTACTGAAATGTCCGCCGCAAGTTCCGCAGAAGGTAAAGTTCAGCAGTATAACTACGAATCCACCTTCCCGCTTCTCCTTAACATCAAAGGTGAACCCACATTCTTCATGGCTCTTAAAGATACCGAAGGTCTTGTAAAAATGTATTCTCTCGTTAATGTTGAGCAGTTCCAGAAGGTTGTTGTAGGAACAAAACTTGTTGACTGTTTGCAGAATTACTATGACGAAATGGGTATTCAGTCAAACGCCGCAAAGGATCTTGCCGCAAAGGGTACGGATATTGACACAGGTGCAAACACAGGTGCCGAAGAAACCGCTACGGAAAAATTCAGCGGTATCATTACCGATATAAGAAGTGCGGTACTTGACGGAAACACATTCTATTTTATCAAACTTGATGCAAGTGAATGTTACTTTTCGATTTCCGCAAGTACAAACCAAAACGCCGTAATTCTTAACAAAGGCGACAAGGTTGTAATCACCGCAAAACCCTCAAAATCAAACATTGTCCCGGCTATAACACTTGATATAGGATAATAAATATAATAATCAGGAAACAACCCTCTTAAAAGCGAGAGGGTTGTTTTTTATTATAAGACGGTAGACGAATAGACAATAGACAGATTTTTGCAGAGATTGAGCAGAACCGAAAAATTTTAAAAACGGTGTTGTTTCAGTCAGACAATCCCTCAGTCAACTTCGTTGACAGTTCCCTTTACAGAAGTGCGACCGATAAAATCCTGCTCAAATTTGCGGAAACATATTTATTTCAGGATGTAAATATCTTTATAAATGTTGTGTTTAACCTTGCCTCCATTGTGTAAAGGGAGGTGGCAAAAGCTTGCTTTTGACGGAGGGATTGGCGGATAATTATTTC
>JAZUKF010000175.1:0-2795 GCA_045643165.1 Acutalibacteraceae bacterium
TTTTGAAATAATCTCAACCGCCTGACGGTTGAATTCCTCGGGGTACGGAGAATAGATATCGTAAGTACGCAGTCCCGCCTCGATATGCCCGACGGGAATCTGCAAATAAAAGCAGGCAAGAGCTGAAGCAAAGGTCGTGGAGGTGTCGCCGTGAACAAGCACTACATCCGGCTTTTCTTTTTCAAGAACCGATTTGATCCCCGTGAGGATATTTGAAGTGATATCAAAAAGCGTCTGCCCCGTCTTCATCACGGACAGATCATAATCGGGGACAACATGAAAGGCAGATAGAACCTGATCGAGCATCTGACGGTGCTGTCCCGTAACGCAAACGACCGTTTGAATTGACGGGCGCTTTTTCAGTTCATTTATCAAGGGACACACCTTGATAGCTTCGGGTCTTGTCCCGAAGACAAGCATGATTTTTTTCATAACCTTTGACCTTTGCCGGAAACATCTATGACCGATGAACCCGTCTTTCTCTTAGTTTGATCTTTATTTTGTCGGTCAGGCAACTTACCCCTTTATATCCGTTATCTACCATTGGATGAATACTGTTGTCCCAAAGACTTTACAATTTGACCTTCTCCAAATACTATTGCCCGGATATATTCATCCATTCCTGTTTCGGAAACATGAAAACTATCAATAAAATTCATAGGGTCATTTGAAAAATCGGAGATGAATTCCATATCAAAGAATTCGGCTTTTTCAGAAAGAACAGATTTATAATCTGCCACACAGCTTTCAATATCAAGAGGGCAATATACCTTGTCAAATAGTTCGTTCTGAAAAGGAGGAGAAAAGAAAACTAAGCGTATACCTTTCTCATTACAATACTCGGCTATAGAAACTAAGTTGCTGACATAAGCTTCGTTTATTTCAAACCCGGTCCCCATTGTACAAGTTCGGTAAACATTTTTAACGTGTTTTTGTATATCTTCTGTTCTTTTTGACAAATCTACCGTTTCAGAAGAGCTCTGCATTTTTTCCACGACTGGCTTTTTACCCGTTTTGAGAAATTTTATGGTTCTTGATAATGTTCCGCGGTTTATCAGATATTTTAGTGGATGATTCACAAGCGGAAGCAGGTCTGAAGTTTGATCTGCAGACATATTTTTCTGAATATTGTAAAAACTGACTTCAAAGTATACAGCTTTTAGTTCTGTGAGTGAATCGCACCAATAGAAGAGATTGATCTCATCCTGCATGGTACCTCCTCCAACACCGAGATTGGAATAATTCTCTCCGGCATATCCGTCAAAAACGTCAGAATAACTACATAGGCAATGAACTCTTGAATCTCCGAGAATGATATACGGATTCGGATTTTTTTCATATTCATTCAATCTTGCAATTGGGCAATATGATTCATAATTGTTGTTCCTGCCGAAAAATCTATCCACATCGGCATAATACTCAACGGAAAAAATTACTCCGAATATACATGATACAGCCAAAACAAATATAATGCATTTTTTCAAAAAGTTTTTCATTATTATCTCATAGCTTATGAAAAGCAATCCTTCTCCAGGTCTTCGTTGTTGATTATTGAACTAAAACTGTTCATAAATAAACGAAGAACCCGCATTTATCGGTGCCACTATTATGGTCGCACATACTAAAACAACGAAAAACATCCACTGAAGAATTTTTGGTGTTTTTTCGATTTCAGAAACGGCATCACCGCACTTATAACCGACTATGTCCAAAACAGCAACAAGAAAAATTTCAACAGCAGTAAGTGAAATGATTCCTTTCGTAAGTCCAAGAGCCCTATATGCGTCTGAAATATACGAAATCGGAGAAAAAATACCGTCAAACATATGCACGACACAATAGAAAGCATCATAAATGCTGCTTGCCCGGAATGGAATCCATGCTAAGCTTACGAAAATAAAGCAAATAATGCTTCTCGGAATACGCCTTATCATAGATCCTTCATTTGCCCGTTTTTTACTTCGAATGACCGTTTCTAATACTTGAGCAATTCCGTGCAGGAAGCCCCAGAAAATAAAAGTAAAACTGGCACCGTGCCACAAGCCACTCACAAGAAAGGTAATCAACAGATTCAGCTTATGTCTTAAACTACTTACTCTATTTCCCCCGAGAGGAAAATATATATAATCGCGAAGCCACTGAGAAAGAGAAATGTGCCATCTACTCCAGAATTCTTTTACTGAGGCTGACAGATACGGACTTCTAAAGTTAACCGTCAGCTTAATACCCAATAACTCGGACATACCGATTGCCATTTCCGAATAGCCGGAAAAATCGCAGTAAATCTGAACAGTAAACAAGAAAGAAGCAAGCACTAAGCTCAGCCCGCGATAGGATTGAATATCAGTAAAAACCATATTCACCCATACGGCAGTTTGCTCCGCAACTACAAATTTTTTAAAAGAACCTACTAAGAAAATCTTTGCTCCGTGAAGCGCAGTTTTTTCATTGAACGATGAACCGGATTTTATTTGCGGGATAAAAACCTCTGCCCGTTCAATAGGACCTGAAATGAGCTTCGGGAAATAAGACATATACACTGCATAATAACCGAAATGCTTTTCTGGTGACTGTCTTTCGTGATAAATATCAGCAATATATCCTATTGCCTGAAAAGTATAAAATGAAACACCCACGGGCAGCAGCAAATGCACCGGAGACAGTTCTGCTTTACAAACGGACGAAATAATTGATATGGAAAAATTAAGATACTTAAAGATAAAAAGGACGGCAACACAAGCAATTATTGATAATAAAAAGACCAATTTTCTGTATTTGCTGTCTGATTTTATCCT
>JAZUKF010000176.1:0-7238 GCA_045643165.1 Acutalibacteraceae bacterium
TGTACGGTTGTTCTTGCAGCGGGTATTCTTCTGACGGTGGAGAAAAAACAGTCTGAAGAAAAACAGAAGAACTCTAAATGGATGATATATGCTGTCTTTTCCGCAGTGTTTGCATCGCTTACATCCGTATTGGCGAAAGTCGGAATAACCGATGTGGAGTCAAATCTTGCTACGGCGATTCGTACCGGTGTTGTACTTTTAATGGCATGGATTATCGTATTTATGAAAGGTAAACAGACTTTACTGAAAAATCTTGACAGAAAAGAAATGAGGTTTATCATTTTGTCCGGTCTTGCCACAGGTGTTTCATGGCTGTGTTATTATTATGCGATACAGAAGGGTATCGTCAGCGTTGTGGTACCGATAGATAAAATGAGTATTCTTGTTTCTATTCTGTTTTCCTATATTATTTTTAAAGAAAAACTTTCAAAAAAAGCAACCGTCGGACTTGTACTTATGACAGGTGCGACGGTTTGCATGGCAATATTCGGATGAAGCATAATTTTTATTCATCCCATAACATTATCAAGTATCAGCATAATCGTGAAACCTGCGGCAAAGGTTATATTGCCTATATCGGAGTGCTGACCTTCGGATGTTTCCGGAATAAGTTCTTTAATCACAACATATATCATGGCTCCTGCGGCAAATCCGAGAAAGTACGGAAGAAGCGGAACAACATGGGACGCCGTGAGAATTGTAATAATTGCCGCAAAAGGTTCCACAATTCCGGATAACATTCCGTAAATAAAAGATTTATTTTTGCCTACACCTTCCGAATGAAGAGGCATGGAAATTATCGCACCTTCGGGGAAATTCTGGATAGCAATTCCCACGGAGAGTGCCATTGCACCTGCTGCGGATATTCCTGCATTGCCGCTTAACCATCCTGCAAAAACAACACCTACTGCCATTCCTTCCGGAATATTATGTAGTGTTACAGCAAGAACCGTCATTAAAATTCTGCTGAATTTTAAATCGGATGTTTTGCCTTTAATGTTTCCGAAGTTTAAATGCGGTAATATTTTATCTATAATCAAAAGGAAGAATAAACCCAACCAGAAGCCGGAAACAGGGGGAATTACAGATAGTCTTCCCATTTGTGAGGATTGCTCTATTGCGGGGATAAGAAGGCTCCAGATTGAAGCGGCCAACATAACTCCGGAGGTAAATCCGGTCAATATTTTTTTCAGTATTTCATTTATTTCTTTTTGCATAAAATAAACGCAGACCGCACCTACGGTGGTTCCTGCAAACGGCAGAAGTACGCCGTAAACCGTTTCAATTCTGTTCATGTATTTCATGCCTTTCTAATAAAAATAACATCAAATACAGAATATTCTTTTTAATAGAAAAATGTGAAAGATTTTAACGTAGAAAATGAAACGGTTAAATCAGTAAGTCTTCGATAATATCCTTGAAATGATATATTGATACATTTTCTTTGTTTAATAAATCTATGATATTGACTGTAAAATTTTTGTCGCCTGAAATTGAATGGATAGAACAAATTGTTTCGCCTTCTGCATTTAAACAATTTATTCCGTATTCAGTGATTTGCTGTTCGTCGTTAAATTGCTCGTTTAATCTGTAGAACGGGGTTGATATATTGCTCATTGACATCCACTCCTAAAAAAGCGTTAATAGATATCTATGAAAATATATTACCACGAAATTTTGAAATGTCAATAAAAAAAGTTAAAATCGGAAGCATTTCATTATTTTGCACAATAAATATAGTAACATTTGGCTGAATTGATGATAAGTTGACGAAACTCCCAAGAATTTATTTCATATTTTAGCATGACTTTAATAAAAAATCATTTTTTGTTCTTTCAGATATGTAATTTTTTATGATATTTTGATAAATGCAACTGAAAATTGACAAAAAACAACTTGAAATTGGTAGAATGCAACCGGTTGATTTGATAATATTTTGTCACAAAGGAGGTTGTTGTAAATGAATTTAGCCAACAATATTAAAAAAATCAGAAAAGAAAATAACTTATCTCAGGAGCAACTTGCGGAGAAACTGGGTGTATCAAGACAGTCGGTTTCAAAATGGGAATCGGAACAGGCATATCCGGAAACGGAAAAAATAATTCAGATATGTGAATTGTTTAATATCAGCATGGATGAATTGTTAAATGAAAATGTCGCTCAGGTAAATGAACGAAAAAAGGAAAAGGCAACATTAAACAAATATATAGAAAGTTTTTTGAATTACATAATAAAAACCATTGAACTTTTCACAAATATGAAATGGAGCCAACGGATAAAATGTGTTGCGGAGCAACTGATTTATATTGCGATTTTTTCTGTGTTTGCCGCAATCGTACATGAAATCGGTGAAAATATTATAAGAAGTATTTTCAGAGTAAATTATTTATCCGAAATTTTCGGCAGTATTTATATCGGGGCATGTTTTATTATCGGTGCTGCGATTATTTTTCAGATTTTTAAAGTAAGATATCTGAATTATTATGAAATAGTAAATGATCAAAAAGATGAAACGGATGACATAAAAATAACGGAAAGCGTTGAAGAAACAAGTGTTGAAAGCAAGAAAAAAATAATTAAAAAAGAAAAGATAATCATAAGAGATCCCGACCATTCCGAATACAGATTTATCGGCGGACTTGTTAAATGTTTTTTAATGGTTGTGAAAATTATTATGTGGATGGCGGGCATATTTGCCTGCGGAACACTTGTGGCGGAAACAGGTTTGCTTGTAATGTCATTTTTGATAGCTGAATCGGGACTTTTGTTTGCGGGAATAATTGTGTCTTTGCTCGGACTTATTGCGATAACCGTTATTATTCTTGTTATCATTTACGGTATTTTGTTTAACAAAAAGTACAGCAAAGGAAAACTTGCGATTTCATTTTTAAGTTGTGTCATTGCAATAGGTATCGGTTTCGGTATCGGCGGAATAGGTTTTTCAAATATGAATTTACTGACAAAAGAAGATGAAAATTATTTTTCTTCGGCAACAAAAGTTTTTAATAATTCCGATATGAATTTGATTAGCTATTGCGGAAATGACATTACCTATATTCCCGTTAAATCAAATAAGATAAAAGTAACGGTTACCTATCCCGATTTTCTGAATTGTTATATTGAGAAAGAAGTGAGGAACGGTGAAAACGGAATTGTTATTGAAGTTTATGATGATGATTGTATTAAAGAAATAAATGCAGTTAAAGAAATGATAAATAACAGAATAATTCCAACATCCCGGGACAATATTTCAATTACCGTCTATGCTTCCGAAAAAAGCATAAAATATATGAAGGAACATCGGTGAGAAATTAAAAAAGACTGTTACGGAAAGAATCTTTTTTTCTGTAACAGTTTTTTTGATTTATACATTTTTATTTTGCGTAATCATTCTTTTCGCCAATGCTCCGGCAATCAGCAGGAACAGTATGATTATTACCACCGGTATTGCCACAACCCAGGGCTTATCTCCCACGTTTTTCAGAACCGTTCCGAAAAGCGTGTAAACGATTATCAAAGGAATATTCCCTATTACGGAACCTGTCATAAAACTTTTAAAGGAAATGTTCATTGCTCCGAAAAGCAGACTCGAAAGGTCTCCGGGAAGAATACCGGAAAATTTTATTACCGCAGTCATTTTGGTTTCGTTTATACCGATAAAATCATCAATTTTTTTGACTGCTTTGAATTTTTTTGAAAGCGTGTCAATCATTCCCGCTCCTGTAAATCTTCCGAGGAAATAGGGTATGGCTAAACTTAAAATAACAGAAATAATATTTACCGCCAGGGCGTAAAAATAGTTTGGCAAAACATAAGCACATACGGAAAAAATAACAGCCGGAGGAAACACAAGGCAAAAAGATTTTATTACCGATATACCGATGATCAAAAGAGAAACGGTTAAAATTCCGCCGGAAAGAAATTCGCTGAGGTTTTGAATGTTTGACATTTTAATATTGTACTTTTGAATGAGGAAAATGCCTGCTGCCACCATTATTATCAAAAGTATTCCGGTAATAATCTGCAAAAATTTAATGAGTTTGCCGTAATCTTTTTTCTCTTTAATGTCAGTCATTGTAAATCTCCCCGTAATGTTGATGAATTATATTATAACATAATAAAAAAATCTTTCAATCTTTTTGTAAGTAATACTTTACATAATAATGATTTTTTTGTATAAATTTATTGCTTGAAATAATTATTATAAGAGATTATAATGTTAATAAAAGTAGCATAATCAGGAAAAAACGGAGATGAAATAATGTTTAAAGATAATCTTGTTTCCCTTAGGAAAATAAAAGGGATATCTCAGGAGGAACTTGCTGAAAAAGTGAATATTTCAAGACAAACTCTGTCTAAATATGAAAAAGGAGAATCAGTACCGGATATAAATATATGCAAGAAAATGGCTGAGTTTTTTGATGTTTCCGTTGATGATTTGATTTCATACACTCCGGAGTCGGGACTTAATGTTCCGCCTAAGGGAAAACATATTTTCGGCATGGTTAAAGTAGGGGATAAAGGGCAGATCAGTATTCCAGTAAAAGCGAGAAAGGTTTTTGATATACATCCCGGAGATTCACTGATTGTTTTAGGTGATGAATGTCAGGGCATTGCGATTATCAGTGAAAAACAGTTTTCGGATACGGTAAATGAATTGAGAAAAGGAGTATAAAAATGGAACCGGTTTTGGAGATAAAAAATCTTTGTAAATCTTATGATTCATTTGAACTTAAAAATGTTTCTTTTTCGGTGGAAAAAGGAAGCATAACCGGATTTGTCGGAAGAAACGGTGCGGGAAAAACAACAACGATGAAAGCCGTTTTGAATTTTGTAAATCCGGATAAAGGTGAAGTTAGGATTTTCGGAAAAAGTTTTTCGGAAAATGAAGAGGAAATCAAACAGAAAATAGGTTTTGCTTCAAGCGGAACAGATTATTATCCCAGAAAAGAACTGAATAAAATATTAGCACTTACAAAAACTTTTTATAAAAATTGGGACGATGAAATATGCAAAAAATATATGGAACAATTTTCTCTTGACGGGAACAAAAAAATAATGGAACTGTCAGAGGGAATGAAGGTTAAATTTCATCTCGTTATGGCACTTTCTCATCATGCGGAGTTGCTTATTCTTGATGAACCTACAAGTGGACTTGATCCTGTTTCGAGGGAAGAACTTGTTATTATTTTCAGACAGCTTGCACAAAAAGGTGTAACGGTTTTGTTTTCAACTCATATCACAAGCGACCTTGAAAAATGTGCAGACCATATAACATATATCAAAAACGGTGAAATAATCGCTTCCGAAAAAACTGATGATTTTACCGAAAAGTATAAAGAAAAATGCAGAACTCTTGAAGATATTATGGTTTATATTGAATTAGGGGAAACGGAGGAAAAGAAATGAAAAATTTATTAAAAAAAGAATTTTCTTTTTCGGCCGTGCCATTGACTTATATTTTTATCCTGTTCGGATTTATGACATTACTTCCCGGCTATCCCATTCTTTGCGGTGCTTTCTTTGTGTGTCTGGGAATATTTTATACATTCCAAACGGCAAGAGAGGGTAATGACGTACTGTATTCTGTTTTGTTGCCGGTGAGGAAAAAAGACGTTGTTAAAGCAAGATATATATTTGTTGTATCAATACAGATGATGAGTTTTCTGATAAATTCCGGTTTAACGGTAATTCGTATGACGGTACTGAATACTTCTTCGGTTTATGCGGAAAATGTCATGATGAATGCAAACATTGTTTATCTCGGTTTCGTACTTATCGTTTTCTCGGCGTTTAACGGGATTTTTTGCAGAGGATTTTGGAAAGATGCTTATAAAATCGGAGCACCGTTTATAATTTCGTCTGTCGTGATTTTTCTGATAATCGGTTTAGGTGAAACATTATCACATGTTCCCGGTTTGAAATTTTTTAACGCAAATAATGAATATCTGTCAAAGCAGTTTGCTATCCTCATTTTCTGCGGATTGATATATTTTCTGACTACATTTATTTCCTGTAAAAAATCAATGAAGGATTTTGAAAAGGTTCAACTTTAACCGTCTTTTTAAGTCCGTTTATTAAATTTATTTTAATAAAATGTTATTAAAATGTTGACAATGTTTTTTCTATGTTGTATGATAATAAATAGACAACCGATATATAAATATCATTTGTATGTTTTGTCGGATTTGTCGGGAATTTATAAATTTTTAGGAGCGATTTTATGAAAAAAATTACACGTTCAATCATCAGCATTTTCCTTGTTCTTGCTATGGTAATGAGCTTGGGAATAGGTGCTTTTGCCGAGAAAGATAAACTTGTTTATACCTGTATCGGCGACAGTAATGCGGCAGGATATAATACAACAGGATTTATTGAAAACAGAATTGCAGCCCCGAAGGCATATCACAGTTTAATTGCAAATGCTCTTGATGCCGAATTAAGACCTTTTGCCACCGGCGGTTACAGAACAGATGAAGTTCTTTATATGATTGATCCCACATTCCAAATGGATTGGGCATATGCCGATATCAACCACGGTAAATCCCATAAGAACGAACTTGATGAATATAAAGCGGAATATATCAAGGCTATTGAAGATGCTGATTTTATTACTATTCAGGTTGGTGCAAATGATATTTTGGGTGAAGATTTGGGCTTTGCCATGGTGGCGGCATTCTATACACCGATCAAGTCTTTTGAGTCTGTTAAATCCGCTCTTGCGGATAAGGGTAATATTGCAGCCGGTATCAGCAAAATTGTTGATTCTGTTTATACCGTTGCAAAGGTCGGCGTTTTTCTTAAAGAAATGACCGAAAGACTTAATAAGTCTTATAAGGAATTCGGAGTAAATTGGGATAAAATTATTGAAAATATTTACAGACTTAACCCGGATGTAAAAATTATCGCCATAGGTAACATCAATGCTTTGAACAATACTTCGATTTTTGAAGGTTCTAAAATCAAGTCAGGTAAACTTGCAAAACCTCTTTTTGAAAAGCTTAATAAATATATGGAAAGCGGTTCAAAATATGCCGATACATACGATTATTGTTATGCAAGTGATATTGAAGCAGGTGAACTTGCATTCCTGAGCGATACATTTGAGGAAGAGTATCTTGCAAAGATTCATCCCACAGAGGCAGGTCATGCGGAAATCGCAAGACGTGTTGTTGAAATAGTTAAGGGCTGGAAATAAGATAATCAGGGACTGTCGCATTTAGCACAGACCGAAAAAA
>JAZUKF010000177.1:0-19813 GCA_045643165.1 Acutalibacteraceae bacterium
ATCGGATGACGGTTTTATGAGACAATTACATGACGAAAACGCCCGTAAAATTTACGAAACTGAGCTGAGGGACAAATATGCCGAATGCTCCGTTCTCACCCCCGAAACATACACGGCGGAGATAAAAGACGGAAAACTTACACTTAAAACAACCGTAGAAGCGAATACAGTAGTATTTTTTGAGATTGCAAAATAATGCCCTGTCAACTCTTTCGTTTTTCTCTGACAAAAATTCTGCATTGACAGATTGATTCACAATATGCGGAACAGAGAAATCAAAGTCATAACCGGTATCCGCCGTTGCGGAAAGTCCGTACTGTTGTTTGACATTTTTTATAAATATCTTCTTAGCGGGATAAAAACTTCATATCATTATCAGCGACTCGTTAATTCGGGCCGCTGTATTTTTGTGAAACACTTTTTCTGTTATTGATTTTTCAATAAAAAGATAGCGATTCATTAAAAGTCATTTCGTATAACTTACTATTCATTTGTTGCGATTTAATTAAATCGGGTGCGGGTGTCCCGCCATAAATTATTCATTATTCACTATTCATTCGTGCCACAGCACGCCAAATCCCTGTTTGTCTGTTTTTACTTCATAATAAAGATACAAAAAATATAAAAAACAGTAGAATTATTAAACTTATTATGTTATATTATATTCATAAAAAGGAGGTTGACTTTTATGTACAGAATCGGAGAAGAAGAAATAAATGCGGTTGCACGGGTAATTCGCTCAGGCAATATGTTTAAAATAAATGACGGATTGCAGGAAGTTAAAAATTTTGAAGAGGAACTTTGTGAAAAATTTAATATTGGAAATACGATCCTCATGACATCCGGCAAGGCTGCACTTATATCCGCACTTGTGGGACTCGGAATCGGTCCGGGTGATCAGGTTATTGTTCCTGCCTATACATATATTGCTACTGCCATAGCCGTTACAGCCGTAGGTGCGATACCGGTTATTGCGGAAGTTGACGAAACACTTACAATAGATCCGAATGACGTAAAGAAAAAAATTACCGAACATACAAAAGCTATCATTCCCGTACATATTCAAGGTTTTCCATGTAACCTTGATGCCATTTGTGAAACGGCAAAAAAGCACAATATCGCCGTAGTTGAAGATGCATGTCAATCGGTGGGAGGTTCATATCACGGAAAACGTCTCGGCACAGTGGGAAATGCAGGAGCATTAAGCTTCAATCAATTTAAAATAATAAGTGCGGGAGAAGCAGGAGCGCTTATGACAAATGACAGTACAATTTTCAGCCGTGCCCTTATTCATCATGACAGTAGCGCCATTGCCTTTTTCGGCAATCAACTTGAAAGTAATGAAGAAGAACAGTTCTGTGGCTCCGAATTTCGCTCTAATGAAATTACGGCGGCAATACTTCGGGAACAGCTCAAACGTCTTGACGGTATTATTGCGGATTTACGTAATAACCGTAAAAAAATAACAGACGGATTGAAAGATTTTTTCAATTTTATTCCTTCAAACGATAATGACGGGGACTGCGGTACAACTGTTGCTTTCCGTTTTGATAATGAAGAACAGACACGTCGGTTTGCGGAGATTTCACCTGTAAACATTTGCATTCCCATTGATACCGGAAAGCACGTTTACAGTAATTGGACAGCAATTATGAATAAAAAAGGTGCATTCCATAAAAACATGGATCCGTTTAAAATGGAAGCAAATCGCGAACTTGTCCCTGATTATCATAAAGATATGTGTCCGAAAACTCTTGACCTTCTCAAAAGAACTGCTTATCTTTCGGTTTCCCCGGATCTGAATGACAAAGAAATTGAAAATATCATCAACAGTTTTATCAAAGTAAAAGAAGAACTGTAAAACATCGGGAGAGGAGAAGTTTTTTATGAATTTTTTATGCGGTGCGTCAAGGGAACTTATTACTCCGCCTGTGGGTACCCTTTTATACGGATATACTCCCGACGTTGTAAGCAAATCGGTGCATGATGAACTTACTTCAACAACACTTGCCGTCGGAAACGGAACGGATATATCCTTACTTATTTCTTTGACTTTAGGGGATGTTCAAACCGCTCTGTGTGATGAACTGCGTGAAGCTGTTGCAAAATCCGCAGGCGTTGATTTTTCCGACGTTATAATAGCTTCAACGCACACTCACTGCGGTCCCAATACATCCGGTATGGAAGGGTGGGGTGAAATTGACCGAAACTATGTTCAGAATATTCTTATGCCCGCCGTGTGTCTTTCAGCTGAAAATGCCGTGAAAAATATGTCTCATGCAGTTGTCGGATCATATTGTGAAAAAAGTAAAATCGGAATTAACCGCAGACAGCAGCTTGAAAACGGCAACATTACTTTCGGACAAAATCCATGGGGATGCTTTGATCCGAACATGACTGTTATTTCAATCAAACACCGGGATAACGGAAAAGGTATTATCAATCTGATTCATTACGGTTGTCACGGTACAGCCTGCGGTAAAGCACATGAAATTACCAGAGACTGGTCGGGAATGATGCTTGACCGTATGGAAAAAATCACCGGAACCATGTGCGTTTTTTTCAACGGAGCCATCGGTGATACAGGACCGAGACTTACAAACGGCGAAACCGTAGGAGACATCACTTATGTTGAAGAACTCGGCTCCGCAGCAGCAATGGATGCCGTAAAAATATACAGAAAAATAAAAACATTTTATTCTCCGGAACTTAAACTTCACAAAGATAATGTATGTCTACCGTATAAAAAATTCCCTTCACTAAACGAAATACAAAAAAGACTGTCCGAAATAAAAGAACCGGAAAATCTTATTAACATTGAACGTCTTGAATACAAATATTATAAAAATGTTGAAAAATTACTTCTTTCGGGAACACGTCAACCTGAGGGCAGTTTCTCGTTTGCACAAACCGTTGTTGAAATAGGAAATACCGTTTTTATTCCGTTTCCGTTTGAACATTTTTCGGAAATCTCTCTGCGTTTACGTGAATATTCAGGATTTCAAAATACACTGACACTTTCATGTGCAAACGGCTATAACGGCTATCTTCCCACAGAATCCGAACTTTGCAGAGGCGGATATGAAGTAGGTGTATTCCGCTTTGCTTCACCATACAGCCTTGCAGACAATACCGATCAAAATATCATTAATGAAAATCTCAGAATAATCAGAGAAGCATAAAGAAACCGTCGCTTCAAAATATTTTGAAGCGACGTTATTTTACATACAATATTTAATTATGGCTATAAACTGAATTATCGAGCCTCCGATTATAAACAAATGGAAAATCGAATGGCTGAATCTGTGACCTTTATCCTGCAAAACAAAAAATATCATTCCGGAAGTATAAACTACTCCTCCGGCTATCAACATTACGAAAAAATCTTTAGGATATGCTTGAAGCATTTGTTTTGCACTCATCAGTACGCTCCAGCCCGCAAGAAAATATGCCACATTTGATACGACCTTAAATCTTGTAAAATCAATAGCGGTAAATATGATACCTATTGTTGCCGTCAGACACACAAATCCGAAAGATATCCATGCCATTGTGGGATTAACCCTTCTTATACCCGTCAAAGCGATGGGAGCAAACGTTCCCACGATCAAACCGTAAATATCGCAGTGGTCGATAATTCGCATTACGATTTTCTGCTTAAAATGTCTTTCTCCGTCAAGCCCGTGGTATACACTTGAAACCACATAAACCGTTATCATGGAAAATCCGTATATCAATCCGGAAATAATACCTATAACATTTCTGTGCCATGAAGCGACACCGAGACAAAGAAGCAGTGATACTAATGCAAACGCTCCTCCGACGGTATGTGTAATGGAATTAACCACCTCTTCTTTTCTTAAAAACGGTGGTAATTCACGTAAATGTATTGATTTTTCTCTGTTTTTAACTTTACCCATAACCGTACCTCCGTTACCTTAATCATTGTATATTTGATTTTCTTTTAATAAAAGCCATAATCGGTAGAATTTTATCTACTTATAATAGAATTTAATTTGACATTGGTAAGTAATAATAGTAAAATATAATAAATGCTCGGAGGTGTAATTATGACAGAAATTGATTTTAATACCACTCTTGCAAAAAATCTTGTAAAATTCAGAAAAGCAAGCGGACTTACTCAGGCAAAATTGGCTGAACTTATCAATTATTCCGGAAAGTCCGTTTCAAAATGGGAACGTGGCGAAGGAGTTCCGGATATTTACACCTTGACAATGATATCGGAAATTTACGGAATTACCGTTTCCGAACTGATAGGGCAAAAAGAAAATAAAAACAACCCGAAGGTAAAAATGTCTTTGGCATATAATTATGCAAAAGAGGTTGCCAGAAAAAAGGCACAAGACCATACATCAAAACAAAATCAAAGGAAAAATAAATCCGTGCTTATTGTAACGAAAGGAAATAAATATGCAAAAACATTATAACGAGTACTTCTGTAATTTTCTGTCATATTATAACTATCCCGATGAAGCGGTAAAAGTTCTTACAGAACTTGCCCGACAGTTGGATTCCGATACCGATTTCGGAAAAGAATTTGACATTGTCTGCAACGATTTTAACAGCGAAAAAATTTCCCTTGACGAAGCATTATCAAGAATTACAAAAATCGGCGAAAAAAGAAATATTGATTACAGAACAAGTAATTTTATTTTTCTTATGATATGCTCCGAAAACACAAGAGAAAAATATAAACTTGCAAATATTCCGGACGAGATATTTTTGGACACATTTGCCGATTTGAAATACAAACTTCTCGAATGTATGGAATGTGAAAATACCGTAGGTACTTTTGTACCGGGTTGGTACGGCCATTTCTTTAAAATGAAATTATTTACATACGGAAGATTTGAATATGTTATCAGTCAATATGATCTTGATTTTGACTTTGACACCTCCTGCGGAATACATCTGACAAAGGGCGACCTTGTTCTCGATGTTCATATTCCCTCATCCGGCATTTCGCTCACCGATGAAGTAAGATTTGATTCCTACAAAAAAGCATACAAGGCTTTTTCCGGTTTATTTAAAGACGGCAGAATTATTCTCAAATGCGGTTCATGGCTCCTTTATCCCAACCACAGAAAATTTTTACCGAAAAATTCAAACATTCTCCGTTTTATGGATGACTGGGAACAGGTTTGCTTTGAAGAAAAGGATTCATTCTATTATGATTGGAGAATTTTCGGACATTATTCCGATTTACCTTTAGAGGAGATGCCCGCAGACAATTCTTTAAGAAAAGCTTATAAAGATTGGCTGATGAGCGGAAACAAATGCGGAGATGCAATCGGAATACTTGTTTTTGACGGAGAAAAAATAATAAGATAAAAATCTGTACAGGAGGATTTATGAATATGAATATACTTGTTTCTTTGAACTCAAATTATATCGGTCCTCTTACGGTAATGCTTAAATCACTTATGTTAAGCGATATTGAAGAATGCTTTGACATTTATGTTGCCCACTCTTCTCTGACAGAAAACGATTTTAACAAAATGAAAAAAGTATGTGATATGAACCGTACTGTTTTTCACGGCATTGAAGTGCCGTCATCGCTTCTTGAAAACGCTCCTGTTTTGAAAAGGATATCAAAAGAAACATATTACCGACTTCTGACAAACGATATTCTTCCGGAAAATGTTGAAAGAATTTTATATCTTGATCCCGATATAGTTATATTAAAATCTCTGAAAGATTTTTATAACATTGATTTCGGTGATAATATTTATGCGGGTGCGGGACATACCGTCGGTACATTGGAAAAATTAAATGTCAAACGGTTGAAAATGCCGAAAAATTCATCCTATATCAATGCCGGCGTACTTATGATAAACGTAAAAGGTATGCGTAAATTCTGCACCACAGACGATATCTTCTCATATATGCAGTTAAACAGAAAAAAACTTTATCTTGCCGACCAGGATGTGATCAACGGTTTCTTTGCAGAAAAAATAATTTACGTTGACCCCGTAAAATATAATCTTGACGAAAAGACATTTTATAACTTCCGCAAAAGGAAAAATCTTTCTTTGAAAAAAGTCAGAGAAGAATGTTGTATCATTCATTATAACGGTTCTCAAAAACCGTGGAAAGAAAAATATCACGGTAATCTTTCGGAATTTTATTTTCATTTTAAAAATGAAATCGAAAAAAAATCTCCGTAATATTTCAGAAAGGAATATGACGAAATATTCGCATATTTTTTATTAAAATGGAAGAAAACAAAAGTCTGAAATTCAAAAGAATTATTTCACTTATTTCAATATCGGTAATAGTTATATCTGTTGCCGTATGTTATTTTGTCTTCGGAAAAAACATCATTAAAATTTTTGATAAACCGGAAATATTTAAAACATGGCTTAATAAATTCGGCAAATGGGATGAAATTATTTTTATCTCGATCCGTGCTTTTCAAACGGTAATAAAAATTATACCTGCGGAGCCTCTTGAAATCGGTTCCGGTTATGCTTACGGTACATGGGGCGGACTTTTGTACTGCATGATAGGAACGGAAATAGGTTCCCTTATTATTTTACTTCTTACAAAAATTTTCGGTACAAAAATCATAAACCTTTTTATTCCTCAGGAAAATATTGAAAAACTAAAATTTTTGCAGAACAAACAGAAGATAATGGTAACATTATTTTTTATTTATCTTATTCCCGGTACACCGAAGGATTTAATAACCTACTTTTCCGGTAAACTCAAACTGAACATTCCCCTATTTCTTCTTGTTACCGGAATAGCGAGAGTACCGTCAATTATCACCTCAACATGGTGCGGAGCCGCATTAGGCGAAAAAAACATTACTCTTGCCGCCGTTGTTTTTATTTCAACTTTGATCATATCTGTTTTCGGTATGATAATCTATAAAAAAATATTTGAATCAAAAAAATAATTCATATTACCTCGGAGGGAATATTTTGAGCAGTTATCTTGACAACAGTGCAACAACACCTGTCTGCAACGAAGCGAAAGAAAAAATGATTTTCGCAATAACCGAATGTTGGGGAAATCCGTCTTCAACTCATAAAATGGGCATAAAGGCTTCGGAGGCTCTTGACAGTGCCAGAGAAACCGTTGCGGGAAAATTAGGCTGTGAAAAAAATGAAATATATTTTACCTCCGGCGGAACTCAAAGTAATAACATTGCAATTCTCGGAGCAGCAGAAAAAAATGCAAAACGGGGAAACAGAATAATCACAACGGAAATCGAACATCCCAGCGTAGCCAAAACAATGGATGCCCTTAAACAAAAAGGATTTGAAATTATACGTCTGCCCGTTGAAAAAAACGGAGTAATTTCCATTCAAAAACTTATAGATTCCATTAACGAAAAAACAATTCTCATCAGTATCATGGCGGTAAACAATGAAGTGGGAAGTATTCAACCGATTGAAAAAATCAAACTTGCTCTCAAACGTAAAAATTCAACTGCGTTGATTCATTGCGATGCGGTACAAGCATTCGGTAAAATACCGATTAGAGTAAAAAAACTCGGTGTGGATTTAATGAGCATAAGTTCCCATAAAATTCACGGTCCCAAAGGTGCAGGTGCTTTATATATAAATAACGCAATTAAAATAAATTCTCCCGTTCACGGCGGAGGTCAGGAAAACGGTATCTGCTCCGGTACACAGTCAATGCCGGCAATATGCGGATTTGAAGGAGCCTGCAAAGCATTACCGGAAAATCTGAATTTGCAACTTGAAAAAACAAAAATTCTTCGTGATTATTTTGTTGAAGAATTTATTAAAATTCCCGGTGCGGCTGTTAATTCTCCCGATGATGCTTTACCTTATATTATCAACATTTCTCTTTTGAAAAAACGTTCCGAACCGATAATAAATTTTCTTTCGGAAAAAGGGATTTACGTTTCCGCAGGTTCCGCCTGTTCAAAGGGACACAGAAGCGACGTTCTTTTGAAAATGGGATATGACGCAGAAAGAATTGACGGTGCATTACGCATAAGTTTATCGAGATTTACCGAAAAGGAAGATATGGATTATCTTCTTTCCGCTCTCAATGAAGCTAATTTAAAATTGCGTGGATCGTAACGAAAGGTTTTATATTATGAAAGAAATTATTTTAATAAAAAACGGCGAGCTTGCTCTCAAAGGACTTAACAGAAGAAATTTTGAAGATATGTTAATAAAAAATATGAGAAGAAGAACAGAAAAAATCGGTAAATTTTCCTTCACTCCTTCTCAATCCACAATTATTGCCGAACCGCAAAGCGAAGATATTGATATGGATGATGCTTTCTCCGCTTTCAAAAAAGTTTTCGGTATAGCAGGTCTTTCAAGGGCTGCCGTTGCGGAAAAAAATATGGATATTATCAAATCAACAGTAGTTGATTATCTTGAAGATGATTTAACTTTTGCAAAAACTTTTAAAGTTGATGCACGCAGAAGCGACAAAAAATTCCCGTTCAAATCTCCTGAAATTTGTGCAGATGTGGGAGAATATATCCTTGACAGATTTCCCGATTTAACGGTTGATGTTCATAATCCGGATATTATTGTTATGATTGAAGTCCGTGATAATTTTGTTTATATTCACGGCAATCAGATTAAAGGTGCCGGCGGGATGCCGGTGGGTTCTGCAGGTAAAGCGGCTCTCCTCATTTCCGGCGGAATTGACAGTCCTGTTGCAGGATGGATGATGGCAAAAAGAGGCTTAAGCCTTGTGGGAATTCACTTTGCTTCTCCGCCTTATACAAGTGAACTTGCAGAGAAAAAAGTTCACGAATTAACAAGATGTGTAGCATCTTACAGCGGAAGAATAAAACTTTTTGTTGTTCCCTTTACGGAAATTCAGGAAGGCATCAAAGATAATTGTCCGGAAGAACTTTTCACACTTATCATGCGTCGTGTCATGATGAAATGTGCTGAAATCATTGCAAAAAGAGAGGATTGCGGTGCTTTAATCACAGGTGAAAGTCTCGGTCAGGTCGCAAGTCAGACTCTTAAAGCCCTTGCCTGTACGGATGCGGCAGTCAATATGCCGATTTTCCGTCCCTGTATCGGCATGGATAAAAGTGAAATTATTAAAATTTCAAGAGATATTGACGCTTTTGAAACCTCTATTCTTCCCTATGAGGATTGCTGTACTGTTTTCACTCCTAAACATCCTAAAACAAAACCCTCTCTTGAAGAAGTTGAAAATGCGGAAAAATCCATTGACCTTGACTCAATGATAAAAAGTGCCACGGATAATCTCCGTTTTATTTTAATTGATTGATTTTATTTGGAGATGACATTATGGTTTGCGAAATAGTTTCTGTCGGAACTGAAATTCTTCTCGGTGATATTGTCAACACAAACGCCGTATATCTTTCACGAAGGCTTGCCGATATGGGTATCAGCGTTTTACGTCAAAGCACAGTAGGTGATAACGAAAACCGATTAGAGGAATGTCTTTCACAGGCATTGGACAGAAGTGATATAGTTATCACAACAGGAGGCCTCGGTCCCACCGCAGATGATATTACAAAAGAAAAATGCTGTAAGGTAATGTCATCTGAATTGGTAAAGAATGAAGAAATACTTAAAAATATTTCACATTATTTTAAAACGAAAAAAATTGAAATGCCTCATACAAATGAGGTTCAGGCGTATGTGCCGAAAGACGGAACTGTTTTCCCTAATCATAACGGTACCGCACCGGGATTTGCAATAGAAAAAAACGGTAAATGTATTATTGCTCTCCCCGGACCGCCAC
Source organism: Acutalibacteraceae bacterium (assembly GCA_045643165.1). Classification (GTDB taxonomy): domain Bacteria; phylum Bacillota; class Clostridia; order Oscillospirales; family Acutalibacteraceae; genus SIG575. Next base: position 9,748 of record JAZUKF010000177.1, read on the forward strand.
GTGAAATGAAACCTATGTTTGAGGAATATGCAACAGAAGTTTTAAAAAAATACAGTACCGCCTGTATTGTATCCCACAACTTGAGAATGTTCGGAATAGGTGAATCCGCCATGGCGGAAAAAGCCGCCGAACTTCTTAACGGCTCAAACCCCACCGCAGCACCCTATGCAAAAGACGGTGAATGTCTTCTAAGAATAACCGCTTTCGGGAAAACATACGAAGAAGCTGAAAAAATCTGCAAACCCGCCATAGAAAAAGCGAAAAAACTTTTCGGAAACTTAATTTACGGAATTGATGTTAATTCATTGGAAGAAGCTCTTGTTCCGTTACTGAAAAAACACGGTTTAAAAATTGCTTTTGCCGAATCCTGTACCGGCGGTCTTTGTGCCAAAAGGATAACCGATATCTCCGGTGCGTCTGAAGTTTTTGATTGCGGAATTGTATCATACTCAAACGAAATAAAAACAAAAATTCTCGGTGTTAATAAATCGGATATTGAAAAATACGGTGCAGTCAGCGAAACTGTTGCAAAACAAATGTCAACAGGTGTACGCAAACTTTCCGGAGCAGATTTCGGCGTAGGTATAACGGGAATTGCCGGACCTGACAGCGACAGCACAAACAAACCCGTCGGTCTTTCTTATATCGGAATTTCATACGGAGAAAACGAAGTAAAATGTATTGAGGTCAACACATCACGAAAAGACAGAGATTACAACAGATTTACCAATGCTTCACGGGCATTTGACGAAGTAAGAAAAATTATTTCAGACAGATATTAATAAGAGGTGAATAAAATGAGTGAAGAAAAAGATAAAAACGAAGAATTAAGTTTTGAAGATATTTTATTAAATATTCGTGAAAAATATAATCTTGATTCCTTCGATTCAGAAGATAATCAAAAATCAGATGACAGTTCCGACGAACCGACATTCTACAATCCTTCCGAAGACAGAGAAATTGAAGATTTCTTTAAAAACAAAGAAGAAAAATATGAATCTCTGTTTGAAGAGGTTGATTCAAATGTGGCAAGTATTGACACATCAGAAAATGAAGAAGAAAAATTCAATCTGAATTTTAATAAAAATAATACAGAAACTAATACAGATTCTTCTTCATATAATCAGTCCGGTGAAGTTGAATATGAAGATATTGATTCGGGAAGATATGATGAAAGCGAAAATGATTTTGCCGGAATTTCCGATGAACAACCCATACAAAACAACGAAAAGAAAATTTCAGTTTCCGAAATAATCAGAAAAATTGTTTTGGTAATTTCCGTAATCGCTATCATCGGAAGCAGTGCATGGCTTGCAAACGATTATATTATTCAACCCTTATTAAACAAGAAAGCGAACACCGAAATATCCGATGTAGTAGGTGTGGACAATGTTGAAAAATCCGTAGAAATTCTCGAAAAAATGGATGACAGCGAAAAGGAAAAGACCTTTGATGATTTGTCGGGAATAAACAAGGATTTCAAATGTTGGCTCGTTGTACCGGGAGCAGATGTCAGCTTGCCTGTTGTTCAGACAAATAACAATGATAAATATTTAAAAACCGGATTTAAAGGCGGATATCTCGCTGCGGGAACATTGTTTATTGACTGCTACAACAAATCTCCCTTTACAAAAGACCAAAATACCGTAATTTACGGACATAATATGAGAGACGGTTCAATGTTCGGCTCATTCAGAAAATATCAGAATGTAAATACCTACAAGAAAAATCCCATGATTTACATTTATACTCCGAAGGAAAAATACATTTATAAAATTATCAGCGTTTATTTAACAAACGCCGACCCTAAAGAGGATAACGGATATGTTCTTTCTTACACATTCAAAAATATTTCTGAAAACAGTTTTGCTTCATACCTTGAAGAAATAGAAAAACGTTCATTCTACCACACAGGTGTTGACGTTCAAAGTACAGATAAAATTTTAACTCTTCAAACATGCGACCGCACCGTTCTGAAAAACGGCAGACTTATTATTGTTGCTCGTTTAATAAGAGAAGGAGAAAGTGAAGCAGTTGATATTTCAAAAGTTTCCGTTAACAATAATATTAAATATCCAAATGCTTGGTACGCAAAAAAAGGTATAAAAAATCCGTATAAAAAAGATGTAAAATGGATTGCAAACTAATTTCGGGAGGACACAAAAATGCAACTAAAATTGATATCTTACAGCGAAAACGATGATATTTTCAACAACGCATCTCACGGCATGATTAAAACCATAATCGGTGCCGACGATTGCGATTATGAATTCTGCAAAACACGAAAAGAAGCTTTTGATAAACTTCGTGAAGGTTTCACCGATGCAGATACAATCGTTCTCGTTGTTGACATTTCCGTTTTCATTTCAACAAAAGCATATTTGTTTAAGGCTTTGGGACTGAATTATAAAATCAACAATGACATTACGTCAATAATCGAAAGCGATGCATGTATTGCAACTCTTAACGAAAAACAAATCAAAGCCCATGCGGCTATTCCGTCAACGGGAATTCCTTTCATAACCTCCGACGGACTTTTCTCCGGATTCGGAGTAAAAGCGGGTAAACAAAAGCTTATTATGTTACCCATTGACGAAAGAAGAATTTCTCACATACCCGATAACGAACTTACGGAATTTCTTGAAATTGATAATTCAAAAAAAGATGAAGAAATTATTATCGAAGCGGAAACGGTTCCGGAAGACTCTTCACCTGAAATCCAATATGATATTTCCGATGAAGAAAATACTGTTTCCGAAGATACGGAAATAATTATTGAAAATACCGAAACAGAAAATACTGAAACAGAAGATACTGAAATCTCCGAAGAACCCGTTGAAGATCTTGAAAAAAATGAAGAAGAAATTTTAACGGAAGAAACAGAAGAAAATGATATCGAAGAAACATCATACGAAGATATAAATTCTTCTTCTTACAACGATAATGTTTCCGAAAAAACTGTCGAAGAAAAAGAAACGGACGTTTACGGCAGTTGTGTATATGCGGCAAGAATGAAGAATATAAAAATCTGTTTTGCAATTCAGGAAAACTCTCCCGTTTCCGAGCATATAAACAAAACAGTTCTTCCTTCGGATAACGATATTTTATTCATTAAAAATATCAGCCTTGATAATACCGCAACGGAAGATATAAGACGTAAAGAAGCCACTGCATCATGTGCAAGGAAAGCGATTACAGACACCTCTGCATTTTTCGGAATTGCCGTTTCGGATATCTTCTATGACGAAAATAATCTTGCTTACATTTTCGCCGCCATTGCCGACACAAAAAAATCAAGCGTATTTAAAATTATCGCATTGGAAGATGAATCAACGGAACATTTTATCAAAACAAGCGTTGAAAGTCTTTTAGAAAAACTAACCGAATCTATTGAAGAAATCGAAGAAAGCGATCTGAATTCCGGAATTTCATCCGCTGACATAAAATCCAAAAATAATTCAGGTCCGTCCATCGGAACAAAAGTAATAATTTGGGCGCTTATTGTCATTGCCCTTTGTTTTCTTTCCGCTCTTATCATTGATACGGTTATGACAAAAAACAATTCTCCCGCTTCATTTATTTCGTCAAACGAACTTGTAAATTATATTCAAAACCTGTATTTTAATCTATAATTCAAATTAAAAAGAACGCAAAAAAGATGGTCATAAAAGGCAAAGCTGCTTTTTATAACCATCTTTTATTTTGTATCTCTTAAAATGCAGGATGTGCATTCCATATATTCTTTGCGTATTCACTTACCGCTCTGTCCGCAGAGAATATACCCGCTCCCGCAATATTTTCCAAAGACATTTTATTCCATCTTTCTCTGTCTTTCCATACTTCATCGGTTTTTTTCTGTACATTTCTGTAATCGGCAAAATCGGCAAGAACCATATACGGATCGTAGTTAATTATCGTTGCACCGATTTCCGGGAATTGTTTACCGTTAATACCGGACAAAATAAAATCAATTACATTTTTCAGTTCACCGTTATTCTGATAAAAACTCATGGGATTATATCCTCTGTTTTTTAAGGAATTTACTTCCTCCGTTCTCATTCCGAACAAGAACATATTTTCGTCTCCCACAGAATTGTGAATTTCCACATTTGCACCGTCTAATGTTCCTAACGTCAATGCACCGTTTATCATCAGTTTCATGTTTCCCGTACCGCTTGCTTCCGTTCCGCAAAGAGAAATCTGTTCGCTGATATCGGCCGCAGGCATAAGCTTTTCCGCCACGGTAACACGGTAATCCTCAAGATAAACCACCTTTAAAAGATCCTTTACATCAGGATCATTATTTATCATTTCACCCATTGAACAGATAAAACTGATTATCTTTTTCGCCATAACATAACCCGGTGCCGCTTTTGCACCGAAAATAAATGTTCTGGGAATATAATTTCCGTTTGGATTATTCTTTATCTCCAGATATCTTGCAAGAATTCCGAATGCATTCAGATGTTGTCTCTTATATTCATGCAGACGTTTTACCTGTACATCAAAAACAGATGCGGGATCTACCGATATTCCCGTTGAAGATTTTATCAATTCCGAGAAATCTTTTTTGTTCTCGGATTTAATTTCACCTATTCTTTCCAAAACCGATTTATCATCGGCAAATTGTTTTAACTTGGCTAATTCATCGCTGTTATACACAAATCCGTCTCCGATAAGTTCTGTAATAAATGATGACAATCTCGGATTTGATTGACAAAGCCAACGTCTGTGAGCAATACCGTTTGTTACATTTTTAAATTTTTCGGGGGTAGAACGGTAATAATCGTTAAATACGGTATCCTTCAATATTTCACTGTGTAAGGACGACACTCCGTTCACACTATGACAGGAAGCAACACAAAGATTTGCCATTTTTACAACCCCGCCGGAAACGATCGCCATCTTTTCAACTTTTTCGGCATCTCCGGTTTCGTTCCAGATTTTTGCCCTGTATCTGTTATCGATCTCCCTGACTATTTGATATATTCTCGGAAGAAGCATTGCAAACAGTCCTTCGGACCAACATTCAAGAGCTTCGCTCATAACGGTATGATTTGTGTATGCGACTGTTTCGGTTACGATTTTCCATGCGTCATCCCAACCGTATCCGCATTCATCAAGCAATATTCTCATTATCTCCGGTATTGAAAGTGTGGGATGAGTATCATTTATATGAACGGCCGTTTTCTCTGCAAGATTATCAACAGTACCGTATTTTCTCAAATGAGTTCTGATAATATCCTGAATTGAAGCGGATACAAGAAAATACTGTTGCTTCAATCGTAAACTCTTTCCCTCAGAATGATTGTCTCCCGGATAAAGAACCTTACTGATAACCTCTGCCATTGCATTTTCTTCTACGGCATGAAGATATTTTCCGTTATTGAAAAGTTCCATATCAATTCCCGGTGCCTTAGCCGACCATAAACGTAAAACGCTTATTCCTTTACCGTCTTTTCCGGCAACGTACATATCATACGGCACAGCTTTAATTACCGTGGGATTTTTTATTTCAACATGATGATACCTGTCATCCCATGAATCTGCAACTTCTCCGCCTAACAAAACATCTGTCGTTAAATCTTTCTTTTCAACAAGCCAGACATCTCCTCCGGGAAGCCAGAAATCGGGAAGTTCCGTCTGCCAACCGTCAACAAGAACCTGTTTGAAAATTCCGTATTCATAAAGAATGGAATATCCCATGGCAGGGTAACCCTGAGTTGCCAAACCGTCCAGATAACATGCTGCAAGCCTTCCCAAACCGCCGTTTCCCAAACCTGCATCCGGTTCACATTCATATAGTTTATCAATCACTATTCCGAATTCTTTAAGAGCGGACTTAAATGTATCGGCTAAATTCAGATTATACAAAGTATTTTTCAGCGATCTTCCCATGAGAAATTCCATTGAGAGATAAAATATTTTTTTGGAATTTGAGTCTTCCGCAACATCCTCAAATTCTTTTCTTCCGCTTTGCATCATATCTCTGACTATCATAGCCGAGGCTTTATAGAACTGGTCATAAGTTGCCTCCTCCGGAGATACGCCGAAAAAATGAGACAATTTATTTGTAATATCTTCTTTAACCTGTTTTTTTGAAAGAGAATAATTCATGTTACACAATACCGATACAGGCAATAAAACAATTCGTCTGTACCGTTCCTTTCATTATTTTTTAGTGCTTTTTAATAAAATTATTTTATATTAAATTAAAAATAAAGCCCTCTGTTGTATATATTACACTAATATTCGCAAAAATACAATAGCAATATACATATTATAATTATTTATTGATCATTTTTATTTTTATAACTTTTCTCAAAAATAATTCTTTTCCTCTTTATTCTATGCAAAAAATATTGTATAATACATTTATCGGTTTCGACAAATTACAAAAAAAGGTGATAAAAATGAACAGAAACAGGGTTGTACTTCATATATGCGATATGGATTTTCCCGTTGCCACGGATAATCCCATTGATTACGTAAAATCTCTCGGTGAATCAATCGACGGAAAAATGCGTGAAATCCTTTCCTCAAACAGCAGAATGACATTCGCCCAGGCTGCCGTTTTAACTGCTCTTGAATATGCGGATGAGGCTCAAAAAAACACAAAAGGAACATCCGCTTTGCGTGAACAGCTCTCCGCTTATCTTGCAGATTCCGAGGATGCCAAACTTAACTTGGAACTTATGCGCCGAGAAAACGAATCTCTTAAAGCAGAAAACAATGATCTTCGTAAAAGGTTAAATGAAAAATAATATGAATAAAACCGAAATACTTGCTCCCGCAGGCGGCTACGATTCTCTTGTTGCAGCCGTAAGATGCGGAGCCGATGCCGTTTATCTCGGTGCAGACTCATTCAACGCAAGAAAAAATGCTCAGAATTTTGACAGAGAAACTCTTGAAAAAAGCGTAAGATATGCCCATTTGAATTCAGTCAAGGTTTATCTTACACTTAATACTCTCGTATCCGACGATGAAATGTACGATTTGGCAGAACTTATCTGCTTTGCCGCAAAAATCGGAATAGATGCTTTCATTGTTCAGGATTTGGCAGTGGCGGAAAAAGCAAAAAAATATGCTCCCGAAATACCGCTTCATGCCTCAACTCAAATGTCTGTCCAAACTCTTGACGGAATAAAACTTCTTGCTTCGTCAGGTTTTTCAAGGGCTGTATTGCCGAGAGAATTAAACAAAAACGAAATATTAAAAATTGCGGAAAATTCTCCGATAGAACTTGAAATGTTTATCCACGGTGCTTTGTGTATGTCTGTTTCAGGTCAATGTTATTTAAGTGCAATGCTGGGTTCCAGAAGCGGAAACAGAGGGTATTGCGCTCAGCCGTGCCGTCTGCCTTTTTCCGTTGAAAACGGAACCGGACACGATTTAAGTCTGAAAGATTATTCTCTTATAAAATACATTAACGAACTTGCGGAAATCGGCATCACGTCATTTAAAATCGAAGGCAGGATGAAAAGGCCTGAATATGTTGCCGCTTCAGTTACCGCCTGCAAAAATACATTAAACAATAATTTTTCTAATGAAATTTATAACGATTTAAAAGCTGTATTCTCCCGTTCCGGATTTACAGACGGATACTATCGCTCCGATTTAGGCAGAAACATGTTCGGCACAAGACAAAAGGAAGATGTAATTTCTGCCGATTTTGTTTTAAACAAACTTTCAAAACTTTACGAAAAAGAGAAACAACATATTCCGATCATTTTTGATATCACAATAAAAGAAAATCTGCCTGTTATTCTTTATGCCAAAAGCGGAAAACATGAAGTGAAAATCACATCGGAAATTATTGCTGAAAAAGCAGTCAAAAAATCATTGACGGAAGATACCGTAACAGCACAACTTTCCAAATGCGGAGGCACCGTTTTTTATGCAGAAAAAATAATTACCGATATAGGAGAAAACTTATCCTTACCCATATCGGAATTAAATAAATTAAGACGTAGTGCATTGTCCTCCATTGAAGAAAAAATAATAAAAAACAACACAATTTCGGTGAAAGAAAAAACTCCGACGGAAAACAAAATTCTCACAAAAAATATTACGGTAAAAAACAAAGAAACATATCTTTATTTTGATAACATAAATCAAATTCCGAAAAATATTCCTGAGGATTTTAAAATTATTTTACCTATTTCCTTACCGGAAAATGATTTTAAAAAAATTCAGAAAAACAAGAACGAAATTCTTGCGGAAATTCCCCGCGGAATATTCGGAAAAGATGAAATCATTACAGAAAAAATCTGTACATTAAAAGAAACGGGAATAAAAACATTTGTTGCTTCCACTCTTGATGCGGTTTCCGTCGCTCAAAAATGCGGGGTTGAATTTATCGCCGGTTTCGGCTCAAATATTTTCAACAGCGAAAGTACAAAATGGTGGAAAAAATCAGGTGTCCAAAAGGTGCTTCTTTCTCCGGAACTTACTTCAAATCAGATTGAAAATACAGAAAATATTCTTCCTGTCGGAATTATCTGTTACGGCAAATTGCCTTTAATGTTATGCAGAAATTGTCCGTCAAAAAACGGTAAAACATGTGCCGAATGTAATAAAACGGGAAAACTTACCGACAGAAAAGGATTGGAGTTTGAAATCTCCTGCACAAATTATTGCAGTGAAATTCTCAACCCTTATCCGATATATCTTTTTGACAAGAAAGATTGCTTTAAAAATGTAAGTTTTTTTATGCTCAGATTTACAAAAGAAACACTTGAAGAATGTGAGAAAATATTAGATAAATATATCAATAATTCCCCTCCGGAAAAAAGCGAAAAATATACCCGCGGATTAGCATTCAGAGGAGTACTTTAATTTTTTTATTTCCATAATTATTCTTGTAAAAATTGTTGATTTTTATCAATCATTTTGATATAATCAAGTCGAATAATTTTTTAGTTTTTTCTGAGAAGGGGATGATAAAAACGAATAAAAATATTGAAAAAAATTTTAATTTTCCAAAACGGATAATACCGGTAATAATCTCTGTTTTTATCGTTATTTTAATTGTCATTTCGCTTTGGATTTCGGGAGCGTTTTCCGGAAAGAACAAAACCGCCGATATTTCTGTTCCCGATATCACGGGAATAAATCTTGAAGAAGCACAAAAAATTTTGTTAAAAAATAATCTTTCAATTTGCATTTCGGACACGGTTATTGATGATTCCGTTGAGGAAAACACCGTGTTAAAACAAATACCGTCTCCGGGAGAAACAGCTGAAATAAACAGTTCCGTAAATGTAACCGTCAGCGAAAGATCCGTTAAAGCGGTAATTCCGGATTTAAAATATTTCGATAAAGATTTAGCGGTAAAAATATTACAACATAACGGATTTAATGTTGAAATTAAAAGTGAAAATAATTCTGATTTTGCCGACGGTACCGTAATAAATCAAAGTATAATCGGCGAAAGTAAAACAGGTTCAACCGTTATTATCACTGTTGCTTCCGGTTACGGAAACACTTCCGAACAGGTTATTACAAAAGTACCCTCAATTATCAATCTTTCACTTAATGAAGCAAGAGAAAAATTAAAAAATTTTTCTTTATTGCTGAAAGTCGAAAACGAAGAATACAGCGAAGATGTAAAAAAAGGTCTTATTATTTCTCAGTCTCCGGAAAGCAAGTCCGAAGTCAATATTAACTCTCCCGTTTGCGTTGTTGTCAGCAAGGGAAGTAAAAACAACATAAAAATAATTGTTCCCAATGTTTTATATCACACAAAATCACAGGCAAAGAAAATTCTTGAAGAAAAAGAATTATCTTATTCTGTTGAAGAAAAGTTCGATTCTGTTTATCCCGCAGGCATTGTAATCAAACAAAGTATAAATAAAGGCGAAACCGTTAATTACGGCACATCAATTACTATAACCGTCAGCAAAGGTAAAGGAGAAGAAAATACCACTTCCCCTAAACCTACAATGAAATACACACTTGTAACAAACAATAAAACAACAAAGCCTGCCGTGCAAACAACAGAAAAAGCAACTACATCAAACAGACCTTCGGCACCTGTTGTTACGCAACCTCCTGTTGACACGTC
>JAZUKF010000178.1:0-1549 GCA_045643165.1 Acutalibacteraceae bacterium
GAAAATACAACAAAAATACGCAGAAGCTGATTGACACCGTAAAACCTCAATGTGCTGTTATTTGTGACAGCGACAAAAACAAAGCGGAGGATAAAGTAACTGCTGCATTAGAGGCTGCCGGGTGCGAAACATATTACTCAAGAAACGGCGATATACGTATCACAAGTGACGAAAAAACGCTTTTAATACAGCAGTAAGGAGGAAAAAAGTGGCGATAGAAGTATTTAACAGATATGAACACAAGTATATGCTCGATAAAGATACTTTTGAAAAGGTAATTGCCGTAATGGACGCCCATATGGATTTGGACAGCCACAATGCAGGGCATATTCCGTACACAATAGCAAATATTTATTTTGATACAAGAGATAACTATTTAATACGTCATTCGTTGGAAAAACCAATATATAAAGAAAAGTTGCGTTTGCGTTCCTACGGCGTTCCAAATGAAAATGACAAAGTCTTTTTGGAAATCAAGAAAAAGTACAACGGTATTGTAAATAAAAGGCGTACTGCCTTGACTTTATCGGAAGCATACGAATTTGTTTTGTCAGGGCAATCTCCGCCTCCTCAAAAATATATGAACCTACAGGTGATAAATGAGCTGACCTATTTTATGAACTGTTACGATTTATCGCCAAAGGTATATCTGGCATATGACAGAATTGCATATTTTGAAAGCGGGAATCCCGACCTTCGGATATCCTTTGATACAAATATACGTTCAAGAAGATACGATTTAAGGCTTGAAAGCGGCGATTTCGGAGAAAGGCTGCCGGGCGGCGAATACTATCTGATGGAAATAAAGACTGCCCTTGCCAAACCTTTATGGCTTGCAGATATGCTGACTGAATATAATATCAAGCGGCAAAGCTTTTCCAAATACGGAACTGAATTTGAAAACTTCATTAAAAATACAGAAAAAATTGCAATTTGAGGTGAAAAACATGAACAATTTATTTAATTTTATTCTTACGAACAATACAACAGATATGAGTGTTTCGGGAATGTGCATTGCACTTTTGGTTTCCGTTTTATTTGGGCTTTCGATAGGCTTTACATATTTCAAAACACAAATAGAAAATTATCAGAGAAATATGGCTGTTACCATTGCCATGCTGCCTGTTATTTTGTCGATTATAATTCTTTTTGTCGGCAGTAATATTGCCCGTGCTTTCTCTCTTGCCGGAACGCTTTCGATTATCCGTTTCAGAAGTGCCCCCGGAGATCCCAAGGACATTGGCTTTATCTTTTTTGCCATTGCAGCAGGTCTTTCGTGCGGTGTGGGTCTCTACGGATACGGAGCACTGTTTGTGCTGATTTTGTGTGTTTTGATTCTTGTTATTGAAAAAATCGGAATTTTCACAAAGAAAGATGTCAGAAAAACGCTTAAAATCACAATCCCCGAAAATCTGAACTATGAAGGTGCGTTTGATGACATTCTTTCAAAATATACAAAAAACCATACTCTGGAAAGAATAAAAACAACCGATTTGGGTTCACTCTTTGAGCTTGTCTACGGCGTGACAATGAAAGCCGGGCAGAACGA
>JAZUKF010000179.1:0-1971 GCA_045643165.1 Acutalibacteraceae bacterium
AGATTTTCTCGGTTTAAGATATTTAACGGTAATAGACGACTGTGTTAAAATGATAAGAAAAAATGAGCCGTCATTTGATATCGAAAAGATTGATTTATGCGATAAAAAAACGTATGAAATGATTTCAAAGGGGCTTACAGACGGTGTCTTTCAACTTGAATCCTCCGGTATGAAAAGTGTACTCAATCAGTTGAAGCCGGAACGTATTGAGGATATTATTGCCGTTATTTCTCTCTACCGTCCAGGTCCTATGAAATCAATACCGAAATATATAGAAAACCGTCATAATCCGGAAAAGATAAAATATCCCACACCTCTTTTAAAGGATATTCTTGATGTAACATACGGATGTATCGTTTATCAGGAACAGGTTATGCAGATTTTCAGGACTTTGGCGGGATATTCATTCGGCAGAGCGGATATAGTCAGACGTGCCATGAGCAAGAAAAAGCATACGGTTATGGAAATGGAACGTAAAAATTTTATTTACGGATTAACCGATGAAAACGGTAAAACGGAATGTGTCGGTGCTGTTAAAAACGGTGTTGACGAAAAAACCGCAAATATGATTTTCGACAGTATGTCTGATTTTTCACAATATGCTTTTAATAAATCCCATGCGGCATGCTATGCTTTTCTGGCTTACAGAACGGCATACTTGAAATGCCATTATCCTAAGGAATATTTTGCAAGTTTGATAAGCAGTGTTCTTGATAATACAAATAAAACATCCGCATATATTGCGGAGTGTCTGCGTTTGAAAATTAAAATCGCTCCGCCGGATATAAATAAAAGTTTTGATAATTTTACCGTTTGCGGAAACGATATTCAATTCGGACTTTTGGGAATTAAAAATCTCGGCAGAAATGTTATCAAAAAGATTATTGATGAACGTGAGGAAAACGGTAAATATCAGTCGTTTCAATCGTTTTGCTCAAGAATTTATTCCCGTGAAGTAAATAAACGTGCCATTGAGGCTCTTGTCTATTGCGGAGCCCTTGACGGTTTCGGTTTAAATCGCAGACAAATGATAAGTATGATACCTTATATTATGACGGAATTGGAGAATAAAAACCGTTACCGTTCAGGCGGACAACTTGATTTATTCGGCGGCGACGGAACAGGTCAAAATTATGACGTGGATGTGAAAGTTCCCGATATGACCGAGTTTGAGGAGTCAGATAAACTTGCATTTGAAAAGGAGTATGCCGGTATTTACGTTACAGGTCATCCGCTTTCGGAATATTATTCTCTTTCAAATGAACTGAAGTGCGACAGGATAAGCGATATTCTTTCCGAAACGGAAAACGAGAGTGTAAGTGCAAAGTATAAAGACGGCGTAAAGGTTACCGTTTTAGGAATAATTTCCTCTGTAAAACGCAAAATAACAAGGAATAACGAAAGTATGGCTTTCGTTGAAGTTGAGGATGTAAGCGGTAGTGCGGAAATGCTTGTTTTCCCGAAAACATACGAAAAATGTTCGCATAAATTAAATGCGGGAAAAGCATATATTTTCAGTTGCAGATTATCCGTCAGGGAGGATGAGGATTGTAAACTTCTTTGTGAATTTATAACCGATATCCCCGAAAAAGCATCAATGACAAAAACCGAAAATAAGATATCCGATAAAGGTTTATATATTAAATTTTCCTCCGAAAACTGTGCGGAATATAATGAGGTTCAACGTCTTCTTGATGATTTTGACGGAACGCATCCCGTTTTCTATTATTTTACCGACACAAAAAAACTTGTAAAACACAGTTCAAGACATGTTTTGATAAATGAAGAACTTGTAAGTAAATTAAAAATGATTGTCGGAGAAGGTAATGTGGGAATAAAATAGAATATATGGAGAAATTTGTTCTTTTTTTGAAGAAAAGACTTGAAATTTTCGGTTAAATGGAGTATTATACACTTTGAATATTTTAAGGGTATTCAAAAACAGACGTTTAAATTTCCCGGATATCGGTT
>JAZUKF010000180.1:0-4738 GCA_045643165.1 Acutalibacteraceae bacterium
AGAAGTTTATCGTCCTTGCAGAGGAAAAGAAAAATCTTGAAATCGGTCTTTGGCTTAATACTATTGAAAAATCGAAGAAACTTCTGAAAGAGCAGGAGGAAAAACTCACCGTCGCAACCGCACAGTATGAAGCGGGTGAAAGAGAACTTGCGGAAATCGAAAAGGAACTTGAAGATAATATTTCAAAAAGTCAGGGTATTTCCGTTTCCATTGACTTCATCCATCAAAGCAATTCCTCCCTTGAGGAGCAGGCGGCGAAACTTGACAGCGAAATTGCGGTTGAAAATAATTCCGTTGAACATAATAACGATACGATCAAAAGAATAACCGGCGATATTGATGCAATTTCCAAATCAAAGACGGATATTGACGAAAGGATAAATTCCGAAGAAGCGGAAATAGAAAAATTGCTTAAAGCGGTTGAGGAGAAAAAGAAAAAACTTGATGAAGCGGCAGGAGTTTTGAAAAAAATTCAGTCCGAGGGTGAGATCTTTACGGATGAAATTTTATCTTTGACCGCTCAAATCGAAAAATTAAATTCGGAATTAAGCGATAACAGAGTAAAAAAATCAACGGCTGATTCCTCCGTTGCCGAAATTAAGGCGAGAGTTTCCTCCGTTGAAGAGATTATAGAATCAAGAAGCCGTCTTGTTGATGAGGGAAAAAAGAAGGTCGAAGAGCAGAAGAATGACCTTGAAAAATCAAAGCGGGAAGCGGAAGATACCGAAAACAGTATCGGCGGTTATGAATTAAAGGAAAAATCCCGCCGTGAAAAAAGCGAAAGTCTGAAAGCGGAAATCGACAGGCTTGAACTTGATATACATAAAAAAAGTTCAAGAGCCAAAATGCTTGATGACCTTGAAAAAAATATGGACGGTTATTCCGGAAGCGTAAAGGCGGTAATTAAGGAGAAAAACAGAGGTACTCTCAAAGGGATACACTCCACTCTTTCCCAACTTATCAACGTGGATGAGGAGTATGCCGCCGCCGTTGAAACGGCACTTGGTGCATCAATTCAACATATTGTAACCGATAATGAGAACGATGCGAAAAAGGCGATAAATTTTCTTAAAGAAAACCGTCTCGGCAGAGCAACGTTTTTGCCCATAACCGCCATAAAAAGCAAACCTTTCCCGGAGAAAAATCTTGATGATGAATTCGGATTTATCGACATGGCGGACAAGCTTGTTTCCTGCGAAAAGCAGTATGAAGAAATCATAAAATATCAGCTGGGACATATTGCCGTTGCGGAGGATATGGACTGTGCCGTTGCCATTGCAAAAAAATATGAATATAAATTCAGAGTTGTAACTCTTGACGGTCAGATAATAAATACCGGCGGTTCCATGACAGGCGGTTCAAGGGGACAAAATGCGGGGATTTTAAGCCGTGCCAATGAAATAGAAAGTCTGAATAAGGAAATCGAAGTTTTAAAGAAAAAACTTGAAACAAACGAAAAGGAATATAAAACCGTTACCGAGGACCTTGCTCTCGCAAAGGCAACTCTTGATGCGGCACAGGCGGATTTACTTCGTGTGCAGGAAGATATTATCCGTAAAGAAAGCGGACTGAAACTGTCGGTGGGACAACTTGAAACTCTTGAAAACGGATTAAAAGAACTTCTTGACGAAAAAAATAATTCCGATACGAGAATAAAAATATATTCCGAAGCGTCGGAAAAATGTGATGAAGCAATAGGTAAAATCACCGAAGAACTTAATTCATATAAAGAAAAAATCGACCGCCTCACTTCCGAACGTGAAAAACTTTTTGAAAACAGGGAAGAAATCAATCAGAACGAAGCGTCCATAAATATGGAAATTCTTGCCTGTGAAAAGGACGTTGAGGCAAAACGCCAGAGCATTATTCAACTTAAACTCAGCATTGACGATAATTCAGGCAGAGCGGATGTTCTTAAAAAAGAAATCGAAGAAATCAAAAATAAGAACAGGGAAATCGAGGAGAATATTGTTTCGTTGACGAAGCAGGCAAATGAAATCAGGCAGAAAAATTCCGATTCAAAGCAGGAAATTGCCGAACTTATCGAAAGAAGAAATAAGTGCGAGGAGAGAAGCTCGGAACTTCGTGTGATTGAAAAGGAAAAGACGGCGGAAAGGGAAAAAATCAACGGTGAACTTATCCGTCTTGAAGAGAGAAAAGCATCAATGCAAAAGGATTTTGAGGATGCCGTAAACAAACTTTATGACGAATATCAACTTTCACGTTCCGAAGCGGAGGCAATGAACATTGTCCTTGAGGATATTCCCGCCGCACATAAAAATCTTTCCGAAATCAAGTCGAAAATCAGAGCATTAGGCAGTGTAAATGTGGGTGCTATCGAGGAGTATAAGGAAGTCAGCGAAAGATACGAGTTTATGAAAGGTCAGATTGACGATATTGAAAAATCACGTAACGAACTGATTAAACTTATTAACGATTTGACAGGAAAAATGAGCGAACAATTCAGGGCACAGTTTGCAAAAATCAACACATATTTTGCAGAAACCTTTGCCGAATTATTTAACGGCGGTAAAGCGGAATTGATTCTTGAAGATCCGCTGAACGTTCTTGAATGTAACATTGATATAAAGGTTCAGCCACCGGGTAAAAATGTTAAAAATATTGACCTTCTTTCCGGCGGTGAAAAGGGGCTCAGTGCCATTGCACTTCTCTTTGCCATTCTTAAGGTTACGCCTGCACCTTTCTGCATTTTTGACGAGGTCGAGGCGGCTCTTGACGATGTAAATGTTACACGTTATGCCCAATATGTAAGACGAATGACGTGCAATACACAGTTCATTCTTATTACTCACCGCCGTGGTACCATGGAGGAAGCGGACGTGCTTTACGGTGTTACCATGCAGGAGGAGGGCGTAAGCAAAATGCTTGAACTTAAAACAGCCGAGATGGCAAAAAAACTCGGTTTGGCATAATTTTTTGAAAGGATGAGGACTATGGCACAAAAAATAGTAATTGCTTCCGGCAAAGGCGGTGTGGGAAAATCCACCGTAAGCGCAGGGCTTTGCTGTGCGTTGAAAGCAAGGGAAAAAAATGTCCTTGCCATTGATTTTGACATAGGACTCAGAAGCCTTGATTTGCTTTTCGGATTAAGTGAAAGCGTTGTAAATACATGGGGCGATATCGTTTTAGGTAATTGCGAAGCGGAAAGGGCGGTGCTTACCGCCGCCAACGGTGTTGACGTTATCGCTTCTCCGCTTTATATGAATGATAATTTTAATGAGGATTCCGTTGCCGATGCGGTAAGAAAATTTGACGGAATGTATGATTATATTATCATTGATGCTCCCGCAGGAATATCCAAAGGTTTCAGCCTTGCCTGTTCGGCGGCTGACAGAGGAATTGTGGTGGCAACTCCCGACGAGGTTTGCACAAGAAGTGTGGGAATTGCGGCGGATGTGATGAATGATAACGGCGTTGAAGATGTGCGTCTGATAATAAATAAGTTTGTGAAGAAATTTTCGATTAAAAGGAAATTTCTGAATATTGATGATATTATTGATAACACTTCCGTTCAGCTAATCGGTGTTGTACCATACGATTCCGAGATAGGTTTTTCCGCCATGGAAAAAGTGGGAATAGACAGAAAATTCTCCTCAAAAAAATCCTTCGACAGAATTGCAAGGAGAATAACGGGGGAGGATATTCCGCTTAAAATTAAATGATAAACCGAACAGAAATTAACAACGGAAACAATACAATAACCTGAAATATTATGTTCGCACTGATTATCCGTATCGCAGAAGAATTTGTCTGTGTGCTATGATAAAATGTTGAAGAGTGAAAGAGGTATGAAGTATGAAAATCTATGCTGTTGACAATGAAATTCTCGCTCTTGAAATCATGGAGGAGGCAATTAAAAATGTGGCCCCCGACGAGGAACTCAAATGCTTTCAGAAGTCCAGATTATTGCTGGAGGAAGCAGAAAAATCCATGTGCGACGTGGCTTTCCTTGATGTGGAAATGCCGGGACTGAACGGGTTGGAACTTGCAAAGGAATTAAAAAAACTCAACCCTAATGTAAATATAATTTTCGCAACGGGTTATTCCGAGTATATGCAGGATGCGTTGAATATTTTTGCTTCCGGTTATGTTCTGAAACCGGTAACGGAGGAAAGTGTCAGAAACCAGCTTGAAAATCTCCGACATCCCGTTAAAAATGAACATAATATTGAGGTGAAAACTTTCGGCAATTTCAGTATTACGAAGGACGGTCAGCCCATCAAATTCCGTCTTGCGAAAAGCAAGGAATTACTTGCCTATCTCATTGACCGAAAAGGTGCGGTTGTTTCACGGCGTGAACTTTCCGAAGTGCTTTTATTGAATGATGAAGGGGATTATTCACGTAATGAGCAGAAAAATCTCGGTAAAATTCTTCGCTGGCTTATGAAGGATTTGGAGAGTGCGGAAATTGATAATCTTTTACTGCACGAGCATGACGGATTTCGTGTCAATACAGAGGAAATATCATGTGATTTATTTGATTACCTTGAAGACAAAAACAATGTTTCCTACTTCGGAGAATACATGGAGCAGTACCCCTGGGGAAATAAATTTAAAAATATTATGGCAGAAAATACAGATTGAGGTGTAAACATGGGAAAGAAAGAACCGGTTATCGAACTTGAATTATATCTTGTACGCCACGGAGAGTCCACGGGGAACGTACCTGATGACGGAACCGAAAAATCCTACGAATACCGTAACGATTTTCGTCTTA
>JAZUKF010000181.1:0-3161 GCA_045643165.1 Acutalibacteraceae bacterium
TGAGAATGGACCTTTACCATCAGTACGGACCGCTTTTTGCTGAATTATATGAAAGAGTTAAGGGCGGCGAAAGTCTTTTATATTCATGGACTTCGGGGGGCGGCTCATGTTTCCTCGGTAATTTTTTCAACTATCTTTCAAGTCCCTTGTCATTGTTGATATTTCTTTTTCCGCATAAATATATTCCCGTTGCCATCGGAATAATTATATTTACAAAAGCAACTCTTTCATCGGCAACATTCACGGTATATCTTAAAAAAAGTTTAAATCAACATAATTATATGACTGCCGGGTTCGGTATTCTCTATGCTTTCAGCGGATATTTTATCGCATATTACTGGAATGTAATGTGGCTCGATGCCATGGTTCTTCTGCCCGTTCTTCTTTACGGAATTGAAAAAATCATCACCAAAGCAAAGCCTCTCACCTTTACGGCAGCACTTGCTCTGATAATGATTTCAAACTACTATATGTCTTATATGGCATGTATTTTTTCCGTGATTTATTTCTGCTATTACTACTTTTCATATTACAATTTCGGAGATAAAATCGGTGATTACAGGCTTCCGCTTAACAAGTTAAAGCATAAAAAGGATTATTCAAAAATAACCCATTCCAGATTTTTAAATGCCGGTGTCATCTTCGGCTGTGCCGCAATCTGTGCCGCACTTATTGCCGCAGTTTCTCTCATCCCCACGTATTTTATCCTTAATACCTGTTCCGCAACATCAGATAAATTCCCGGAATCATATACAATTTATTACAGTTTATTTGACTTTATCGCAAACCATTTTGCCGGTGTTGAACCCACAATACGTTCAAGCGGTGAAGACGTTCTCCCCAACGTATATTGCGGAGTTCTTACTGCGATGCTTTTACCCATGTACTATCTGACAAAGTCAATAAAAATCAGAGAAAAGGTTTCAACCACCGCAATTTTAGTCTTTTTATTTTTCAGTTTTAACACAAACTATCTCAATTTCATCTGGCACGGCTTCCATTTCCCAAATGATTTGCCTTACAGATTTTCGTATATGTACAGTTTTATAATACTCATCACCGCTTATAAAACGATTATACGTATCCGTGAATTTAAACCGAAAGAAATTATGATACTCGGCTTTTCCGCTTTGGCATTTTTGGTTATTACGGAGAAAACGGGTTCAAAAAACGTTACTGATTTTACTGTTTCATTAGGTCTTTTCCTGATAATAATTTACACCTTTGTTCTGTATCTTCTGATGAGCAAAAAATACAACAGACAGGCAGTAACTTTGCTTGTGTTATGCTGTTTCATTTCGGAATATGCGGTTGCAAATTCATCAAAATACGTTATGAATCAAAACCTCGACAACTACGCCGGCGATTATTACGACTTTGTCGAAGCGAAAGAAATTGCCGATAAAGACCATAAGTCCGACAACATTTACAGGATGGAAATGACCAATTACAATGCCATAATGAGTCCGTGCTGGTACAACTATAACGGCATTTCCTGTTTCTCGTCCATGGCTTATGAGAAAGTGTCAAATCTTCAGCAGAATTTAGGTTTATACGGTAATTTCATCAACTCATATTCATATTATCTGCAAACGCCGATATATAACGCCATGTTCTCCCTGGATTATATTTTCAATAATAATGAAAATATTGATATGAACAGGGAATTGTTTGATATGCTTGGGGGAAATAACAGTTTCACCGTTTACAAAAACAAATACACTCTGCCCATCGGATATATGACGGATAAAAGCATTAAGGATTGGGACAGCACAAGTTACAATCCCTTTGAAGTTCAGGAGGATTTATTCAAAAAGGCCACAGGTATTGGCGATATTTTCTCCCATGTTGATATTTATGACATTTCCGGCTACAATGCAGAAGATATTTCCGGTCTCGGTGAGGATGAAAATTTCCTCTATTTCACCCCTGCCGGAGATGAGGGTGAAATTACGGTGCTTATCAAACCGGAAAAATCGGAAAATCTTTACCTTTATATCAGCAGTGATGAACTTGACTGTTTAACCGTAGAAAATTGCGGAAAAGAAATCACTCAGGACCTTGATGATGAACATTATATTTTTGATTTGGGAATGTGTGCAAAGGGTGAAATCGTTACTCTGCGTATGACGGTAAAGGAAAATGCCGATCCCGACGGCTATGCTGATTTTATTCTTAACAGCGTTAATATGGATAACTTTATTAAAGGTTACAATATTCTGAAAGACCGCAGTATGAAAGTTGAGGAATTTTCCGACACTGTTATTAAAGGCTCGGTTACTTCAGCGGATGACGGTATTTTATTCACAACCGTTCCTTATGACGAGGGATGGAAAGTTACCGTGGACGGAAAAGCGGTAGACAGCAGTCAGAAACTTCGCCTCGGTGATGCACTGCTGGGAATAAATCTGACAAAAGGAACTCACAACATTGAGATGAAATACGAGCCTAAGGGCCTTAAAATCTCGATTTGTTTGTCAATAGCGGGAATAATAATTTTTATATCTTATATTCTTTTTATAAGAAAATTAAAGTTTGTAAGAAAAATCAGAATGTGCTTTGATGAATTACAGGAGCCGGAACTTTTAGCTGAAATCAAAGAAGAAATCGAACGGCAGAATGAATTTATCAGACAGACAGAGGAAATGAATAGTTCCGAAGAAGAATTAACATCCGAACAGGATGAAATGACCGACGAAGAAGAATAGTAAAAACGGACTTGTAACAAACAATTTTACGTTTGTCAACAAGTCCGTTATTTTATTCTGTTTTCAGGATCTTTTTCAGGAATTGTCCCGTATATGAATTTTTAACTTTTGCCACTTCTTCGGGAGTACCTTCCGCAACGACAGTTCCGCCTCCGTCCCCGCCTTCGGGACCTAAATCTATAATATGGTCGGCAATTTTTATCACATCAAGGTTATGCTCTATGACGATAACAGTATTTCCATTGTCCACAAAACGCTGTAAAACATCGGTCAAACGGTGAACGTCTGCGGTATGAAGTCCCGTTGTAGGTTCGTCAAGAAGATATACCGTCTTTCCGGTGGAATTTTTTGAAAGTTCCGTTGAAAGTTTTACCCTCTGTGCTTCACCGCCGGAAAGTGTGGTGGAGGATTGTCCGATTTTGATATAGCCGAGCCCCACATCGTAAAGAGTTT
>JAZUKF010000182.1:0-8235 GCA_045643165.1 Acutalibacteraceae bacterium
TTTTTACCTCCGTGATAATAGTAAAATATTAAAAATAAATCGAATATAAAATTCTTAAAATAGTACGCAGAATGAAGTAAACATCAAAGTAGAGGTAGTTGAAAACGGAATTCAGGAAAGAACGGAATTCATCTACTTCCATTAAAGTTTCCGTGCCGGAGTTACGGATATCATTCACAAGTTTTTCGGACTGTTCTTTGTATGTCAGCGGATTGGAAAACTCCGATTTGAAATTACCTCTTTTCCACCAACGCCAGCACAGTTCGGAGGCTTTGACATGACCGTATTCATCTCCGCTTGTAACGGAAGAAGCATTTTCCCAAAGTTTATCGCAGTATTTTACTTCCTTGTTTGACAAATCAAGGGTGTTCATCATGTGGGCATAAATTCCCAAATGACTTCCGGAAGCGTTTTCCGTAATAATATCAAGAAATTCATTGATATATTTTGCCGCTTTACCGTAGTAGGCTTTCGTGAATTCATTACGTACCGAGGTGTAATCATCATAAGGGTTTTTATAAAAACGTGAAATCAGGTAGGAACGTAATTCTCCGAACTCACATTCCGCTTTCATTGTATAATTTCCCTCTTCGTAAACACCCTTTACGTTATGTTCATAAAAAATCTGAATATTACGCTGTAAGGTGCCGAAATCGGGGAAAATTCCTGCAAAGTTACTGTAATTTGTGCAGTAATCCCAGATATAAATTCTGTTGCAGATTTTCGACCATCCCTCTAAATCGTTCATGAAATCAAGGTTTGTTTCACAGGTTTTGTCATCAAGAGTATGGGAGAAACAACATTCTATCGAACATAAACGGATAATAACATTATCTTCCGGTTTTATTCCCGTGGGAGGAGTTCGTGTATATCGGTACGCAAATGTATCTAATGCCACATTATCATATCCCGCCGATTTTACATCACGGGCGATACTGTTGACAAATTCCAGAACGGTTCCCGCATGGGAGCCGTATTTTAAATCCGTCTTATGACATTTCGGACATGTGCAGAAGAAAATATTATCATCCTGAGTAAGTGAAATTATTTGCAGTTGTGCATCGGGATCATGTCTGCTTTTAAGTAAATCAAAAACTTCTTTTTTTACAATTTCCAGAACATCCGGATTTGAAAGACATAATTGAGAGTCGGTGCGGACACCACGGTACAATGCGTAATATTCCGGGTGGTCGGCATAATATTTGCCGCTGTCACAAAATTGATTTGTCAAAGTGTGGCAAAATGAGGATATGTATTCCACCGTTCCGCCGAATTCCGAGGGTATGGAACGGTAGGTACTGCCGTTAAGACCGTTAAAAAGAGAATATTCCGTATCACGGGGACTGAGCCAGTCCGTGTCGCAGTATTCAAAATACGGTGTATAGGAAATGTTCAGGTCGGCGGGTATTTCTATTTCGGTATTTTTGTAAACAGTTAATTTTGAAGTGTACATATGAACACCGCCGTATTTTTCGAGAAAATCGTACATTCCCCGAACGGACCACTGAACAGATGAACCCACAACCGAAACATTCCTGTTTTCGGTATATATTTTATATCCGTCTTTCATTTCCTTATCAGTGTGAACACGGATATGATTTCCGCCGTCAAAAGCGGTTTTGACGGTGACATTTTCACCTGTGATTTTGTTGAGATAGCCGGCAAATTTTGTTGCGGCTACGGCAAGATTTTCGTCCGGGACAACGGTGTATGTCCCGTCGATTTTTATTTTACCTTCAAGGGCAAAACTCATTGGTATAACAGATATCAGCAGGCAGAAAATCAGAATTACCGATAATATTTTTTTCATTTGATCATTTCCTTTATTTAACCATAAGTCCCTGACGAAGGGCAAAGTCATGAAGGCATTTCAATGATTGCATTTTCTGTTCGTTAACCGTTGAACCGGTTCTTGTGAGAGTGTTCATTTTAACACCGCAAAGGTTACACATATATTTTGCACTTGCGGTAAAACTGTTGTCAACCGTTTCCGCAAAGATATCAACCATCTGATGAATTTCTTCAGCCTTTTTAAGGTCTTTTTCCTCGAAGAAAGCATCGTACATTTTTCTTATCATATATGTACCGCATGTTGTGGGAGTTGCAACAACACCCTTTGCACCTGCTTTATAGGATTCAAAAAGCAGAGGAATGTTTGCCTGTAAAACATTGCTTTCACCCTGATATTTGATTTTATCTTTGATAAGAGCCATAGTGCAGGTGGTGTCTTTGATGCCGATAAATTTACCCGTTTCAACAAGTTTTCCGTATGTTTCGCCTGTAAGTTTGTTGTTGGGGAAACCGGGAAATTCATAAATAAGAATGGGAAGTTCCGTATGTTCGGCAAGTTTTGTTAAGTATTCAAACATATAATCCTGTCTGTCGCCGTAACCCTTTGAAACGAAAACAAGACCTGTAACGCCTGTATCACTCATCATTTTAACTTCGTCGATCTGTTCCTGTTCTGTGCCTTGAGAAAGGTTTGCGGTGGCGAAAACGGGAGTTTTTCCCGCATGAGCAACAACCGTTCTTGCAATTTCAAGACGTTCATCAAGTTCAAGATCCATCATTTCCGAGCTTCCGCAAACAGGAAAAAGAGCGTGTGCACCCTGGCTTACCTGCCATTCGGCATAGCCTTTAAGTGCTTCGTAATCCACCGATAAATCATCCTTAAACGGTGTGAGGACAAGGGAATAAACACCCTTGAATTTATCCATCTGACCTTTAAAACTGTTCATTTTAATACCTTCTTTATATAAATTTTATTCGCCTATTAAACCGTAGTATCTGCCGAACCAGTAGGGGAGCAAATACATAACGGGGAAAGATGAAGAAAATCCGCCTGCGTAACTTATGTTAAAAATATTGCTGTCAAGCCCTACATTATTGTGTTCGCAGTAGGGGATAGTGTTGAGAAGTTGCGGTCTTTCACCTATTTCAAGCGGTCTTTCGTCAATTACGATATCATCACGTCCGGATACATCAAAACTGTAATTTACCGGGGACATATTTATCTGTTTAAGCGTTTCGACAGCGGAATCAATATCGCTGACATTGTCGCTGAAAAGATAATAAACGAAACTCCAAAAAGCATTTTTTTCTACTCTTTCATATTGGAAGAAATTTTTAAGTCCCATAAGATAAATCGACTTGATATCCTCATCTTCTTCAAGACGAAGAAGCGTTGTTGTTGCAAGGAAACCTAAATTATCATCAATATGGCAGGTGTGATAATCATGTTGCTTATGGCTGATGGTGTTAAGGGCATAATGATGTTCACGTATCAGTTTTTTATATTCTTCATTATATTTTTCGTCCCCCGTAACATGGTATGTAGCCTTTAAGAAAGCCAATATTTCAAGGGAGTTTACACCTTTTTCCCATGCCCACTTGTTGTCGTTATTCAATTTATCCGGATCCCAACAAGCCCATGTTGTGGGAAGTCCGTCGCAGTCGCAAAGGCGGTAGTTATTTGCAAGAATATGGTCAATGATGCCGGAGCAAACTCTTGCGATTTCTTTTTTCTCCTTATCATTTGCACATAAATCGTAGTAGATGGGATAAACGAAGAAATGTCCCGTCATTTCATCACTTGAAGTTTCGCCTTTCCACTCACATTTACCGTCCGGAGTTAGATGCCATTCCGGATCACCGTCTCCGAATCCTTTTTCACCCTTATAGCGGATTGCTCTTGCGGTAAATCCGGGAATACCCGTTATGTCGGCGAGTTTTATTATTGCTTTCAGAGATTTTTGTGCCTTTTCCAGCACATCCTTTTCACCTGTTACACCGTAGCGGAAGCAAAGATACGCTAAATAATTTGCAGTCCACAGGCCGTCATTGTCGGAAATCTCAACATAACCGCTTTCGATATTTTCGTATTCGGTCAATGTTCTTCCCATGCAGTAATCACGGCGTTTGAAAAGTTTTTCGCATTTATCCGCAAATATTTCCGCTTTTTTGCCGAGAGTCATTTCCTCGGAAATAATTTCGGCAATACCTTTGTTTGTAGCAACGTAAACTTTATCCGCATTATCGTTTACCGCAACATCGTTGACATAAAAATCCGGGATCCAAATTCTGGGACCGAAGAAATGTCTTTCACCGTTTTTAAGTAAAATCAAACCTCTGTCCGTACCGAAATACTTTCCGCCTTTTTTATCAAATTCGATACAGGTTATTGACATTTTCGGCAGTCCGCAGGTGTTTTCGCCGTCAAGCCAGCAGGATTTATCGTCATAAATTCCCACACCTTTATCCGTTCCGTACCAGATATGCCCCCAATTATCGTATTTTACCGCACGTACATCCGGGGAGAGAAGTCCGCATCTTCCGTCAAATCTCAAAGGAGCAAGACGGTATCTTTTTCCTCTTAAAGCGAAAATACCGCCGTTACATCCGAGATAAACTTTTTCACCGAAATCTGCGGTCAAAGATATTTTCATTTCTTCGGATGAAGCGAGTTCTTCACGCATAACGGCAACCCATTTCCCGTCAGTCATACGGAATAAGCCGTCGGTTGTAACCGTCCAGAGAATTTTATCCTTGCCCTCTGCAATGTCTTTGACATTATTTTCAAATTCAAATTTTTCGGCAAGTTTATTTCCCTTTATCATAAAGATACAGTTACCGCTGATAAGGTAAACGTTGTTGTCGGTATCGCAGAAAACTTTTTCGCAATACGTTTTTTTAAATTTATCAAGATTAAAAATCTTACCGTCTTTAAGATATGATAAACCTTTGTCGGTACCTATCCACACCACGCCGTTTTTGTCAACGCAAAGGGACTTGACGGTATCCGAGGGAAGTCCCTCTTTCACGGAATAGAAATTTCTTCTTTTTTGAATATACGGTGCAACCAGATAACAATTTTTTTTCATAAAAAACTCCTTATTATAAATTAGATAAATCGTAGGGTGTACGCTGATAAACAAAATAGTTCAGCCAATTTGAAAAAAGAAGGTTTGCGGTACCTTTCCATTTCATCGTAGGCGTTTTAGCAGTGTCGTTATCGGGAAAATAATCGTAGGGAATTTCGATATCAAGCCCGTTTTCCTTATCACGGAAATACTCCTTCGCCAAGGTATCTCTGTCATATTCGGAATGACCTGTTGCGAAAAAATTCCTGCATTCCATATCGGAGATGAGATGAACGCCTGCCTGTTCGGAATATGATAAAATCTGCAAATCTTTAACAAGTGAAATATCTCTCGTTCTCGTTTCGGTATGACGTGAATGGGGAACATAGAAAACGTCGTCAAATCCTCTCATAAGGGGGTGAAGATTGTCAAGAGAAATGTGGGGAAAAATACCGAATTTCTTTTTCGGTAAAACATATTTCGGAATTCCGTAGTGGTAGTAAAGTGCCGCCTGAGCACCCCAGCAGACATGAAAAGTGGAATAAACATTTTTTTTGCTCCATTCAAAAACTTCGCAAAGCTCGTCCCAATAGTCCACTTCTTCAAATTTCATCAGTTCGACAGGTGCTCCGGTAACTATCATGCCGTCATATTTATTATCCCTGATTTCATCAAAGGTTTTGTAAAATTTAAGCAGATGTTCCTTTGATGTGTTTTTGCTTTGATGTGATTGCATTTGCAGAAGTTCCACGTCAACCTGAATAGGTGAGTTACTTAACAGACGCAAAAATTGAGTTTCCGTTTCGATTTTTTTCGGCATTAAATTCAGAATAACGATTTTCAACGCACGAATATCCTGCATTCTTGCACGTTCATCGGTCATAACGAAAATGTTTTCCGCTTCAAGGCTCTGATGAGCGGGAAGTTGATTATCAATTTTGATAGGCACATGACCACCTCCGAAAAAATAAATCGTTTCTATTATATACTTTCAATTAAATAAAGTCAATTAAATATATACATTTTACTGTATTTGGCGGTTGATAGATTGAAAATAATGTGGTATAATTAAAGCATCAATTTAACGGAGGAAAAAATAATGAATGTGGAATTAACAAATGTCAGCGCATCGGAACTTTCATTTATCAACAAAATCGAGAAAGCGAGAAATGTTGAACTTCAGAATACATATTCTTACAGCGTTAAATACGCAAACAACAATACCTGTGTGGGTGAAATGAGCATTTCCGTTGAGGATAAGGAAGAACCTGAAAAATTCAATATCAAAGCAAATGTGATAGGAATTTTCAAAATCCTTTCGGATGCGGAAAAGCAGGTGCTTCATGTTGAAACATTCAACGCACTTTTCCCGTATGCAAAAAGTATGGTAACAAATCTTACAACAATCTGCGGTATTCCTCCCGTTTACATTCCCTCAATGGATATCGCAAAGCACAGTATCTATAAAATTGATACTAATCCTCCGAAAGAACAGTAACTTTTTTCTGCATGATGTGAAATTAAAATCCTTTTATGAAATTAAATAATTAAGAATTATTAAATGTATTGACATTACTACTTTGTTAATGTATTATTTAAAAGGTGTTAAAATATTATTACTAAAATATGAACGAGATAGGATGTGTCGGCGATAGAAACGTTAATAAAAAAGCCCTCTGTTGAAAAACCCTGGTTGAAATTTTTTACCGAGGAGGATATTAAGTCCGATTTTCCGAGAGATATTATTTACAATGTAATTAACAGGAATAACAAGGATTATCTTGATAATTACGCAATAAATTATTACGGCAACAGGATTACTTATAAGAAATTTTTAAATGAAATTGATATTGCGGCAGCTTCTCTCGAAAGCCTCGGAGTGAAAAAAGGGGATGTGGTTGCCTGCAGCAGTATCACAATTCCCGAAATGGTTATTTCACTTTATGCGGCAAATAAAATCGGTGCAACGCTTCTTGCCATTGATCCGAGAAGAACGGCATCTTTCATCAAAGAAATGGTGGATGATTCAAAGGCAAAAGTTTTTATGTTCCTTGATTTGACGTATCAGATTATTAAACCCATTTTGCCTGAACTGAATGTTGAAAAAATCGTTACCGTTTCTGCGGATAATTATTTGCCTTTCGGTTTGAAAACTCTTAAAAAAATCAAGGATAAAAAAATCGACATCCCTTATTCCGAAAGGATAATAAATTGGAAATCTTTTCTTGCAGTGGGAAAAGGAAAAACTTCTTCCACCGCAAATTACGGTGATAACGATGTTGTTGCCATCACCTTTACCGGCGGTACTACGGGTGAGCCTAAGGGCGTTATGCTTACAAATGACGGTTTTAACTGCATTTATCATTGCTTTGAGCATTGCGGAGTAAAATATACGAGAGACCAGAGGTTTCTTGATATTATTCCCGCATTTTCATCATACGGCGTTGTTGCAAGTATGCACATGCCTTTGAGTTTAGGGCTTGAAGTTGTAATTATCCCGAAATTTGAAATTGAAAAGGTGGGATATTACGTAAAGCATTTCAGACCTAATCATACTTTGCTCGTTCCCGCACATTATGAGAAGTTGATGAACAGTAAGGAAATGAAGAACGGTTTTGATTTAAGTTTCTTTGAAACTGCCGGAAGCGGCGGAGATACCATGAATGTGGGACTTGAAACGAAACTTAATAATTTCCTTAAAGAACACGGCTGTGCTTATCCTCTTTCTCAGGGGTACGGAATGAGTGAGGTTTCTTCTGCCGCATGTTGTTGCTGCGGCGGAAATTTCAAAAGTCTTTCCGTTGGATATCCGCTTCTTAAAACGGTTATTTCCGTGTTTAAGCCCGAAACCACCGAGGAACTCGGCTATAACGAAGAGGGTGAAATATGTATTACCGGACCTTCCGTTATGGCAGGATATTATCATAATGATGAGGAAACCGAAAACATTATGAAAATGCATCCCGACGGTCAGATTTGGGTACATAGCGGTGATATCGGTTATATGGACGAGGAAGGTTTTGTCTTCATAAAGGGCAGAATTAAGAGGATGATCACCCGCTTTGACGGTCATAAGATTTTCCCCACCACTATCGAAAGTGCAATAGGTAAGCATAAAGATGTTGACAGTTGTGCCGTTGTGGATGTAACCGATGTTGAACATGCACAGGGCAGACTTGCTCTTGCGGTCATTCAGTTTAAACCCGAATGTGATAAAGAAAAGGCTCTTCGGGAAATTGATGATATGATCGTTACCGACCTTGAGGAAAGAGGCAGACCGTCATTTATCGAAGTTATTGATGAAATGCCCCACACCACCATCGGCAAAATAGATTATGCAAAACTTACTGAAATGTATAAAAAAGACTGATAAAAA
>JAZUKF010000183.1:0-3088 GCA_045643165.1 Acutalibacteraceae bacterium
CTTCATATGTTTCCATTACACCAAATCCTCTTTGTTAATAATCCTTATCCCAGGATAAAATTGTATATAAGATAAAAAATTCCGTATATTACTACTTGATGTGCCATATATATAATCAATGAATGACGTCCCAAAAACGACAAAGGTTTAATATCCAAATACATAATCTTCGGAATCTCATGTTTCTTTATTTCTTTCATAAGAAATACTCCCGTCAGGAACAGGAAAAACCATGGAAAAAACGGAAAATAATCACTCGATCTGAATCCGTTATGCGGAAATCCGAAAAATGATGTTATGTAATTTCTGTAGAAGAAATCGGGAATTTGCAGTAGTGTATTTCCAAAAATACCTATTACTCCGCGGCTCATATTTCGAAGAAGCAAAAATAACGTAAAGCATACTCCCATACCGGCTATCGGATTAATTTTATCAATAGGTTTTTTAAGCGGAATATACATTAAGATAGCCGCACCCATAAAAGTCAGAATTCCAAAAACTATCGTTTCGCTCGGCATCACAATCAAAGTAGCCAAAGTAATTATTATTCCGCAAACGGATACTTCAATTCCGTTCTTTAAATTTTTCTTCGCCAGAATTCTGCTCATTCCCGCAATCAAAATGAATCCGCATCTCGATACTTCTCCGATTATTTCTTTCCAAGAACCCAAAATATTGCCTGAAAACATTTCATAATCATAAATAGAATGAAAAATTATCATAAGAATAATCATCACTCCGCGAAGAACATCAATTGTATCAAGTCTTTTATTTTCAACTTTATTTTTCTTTTTCATGTGTGATATTTCCCCAAAATGTATAAATTTTCAGCTTTTTGACAATCGAATATATAATGCAACCAATTTAATTTTTTTGCAAGTCCATAATTTCCGGTTTGCAATTTATTGACTTATATAGTATCCTTTCCGTATATTGCGTAAAAGGAGATTTCACATGAAACACAGTAAAAAAATGAATTACCTGCTGATTTCCGGACTTATTGTCACATTACTGGCAGGCTGCAACAAAAATGTTACCCAGACGGAAGAAATTAAGCCTGAAGTTGAAACACCGGAAGTCATAACGGAAGTAATCGACGAAGTTGATGAAGAACCTGTTGTCGAAGAGACAAAACCATTATTTGAAGGAACTGTCGTTAAACCTGATGGGGAATTCGAAATGCACTTGGGTGAAAAGATTATGGTCGAGGGCGACGATAATTTTGTCCTGGAGTTAACCGATATTAAATATTTTGATGATGATAACACCCATATTGTTCATTTTAACGGAGAAACACCGGGAGTGAATTCAGAGGTAATCATCTTTGAAAATTCCGAAGAAGAGAAAGAACTTTATAATCTTGATTATGATTATGTTGTAACAGGAGATTATATTCCTCACACTATGACGGTTTTGGATGTAGAAAATGATTACGTAAAGATTTCTCTTTCGGATACAATTATTCCTCCCGAAGCATATACATTCAGCGGTAATCCGGATGATATTGTCGAATTTGACGATTTTCAATATGTTGAAACGGATATGGCATTTATTTATCTTTCAAAAGACATTAAATATCCCGGCAATCTTCCAATAATAATCGATGATATCATGTATGCACTGGAAGAAGAAACAGGATACAGTTTTTATCCGGAGGATGTTTATAATGACTCACATACCTCATTCACGGCAGAAACATATCTCGATTGTGATCCCTGGAAAGGTGTGAATCCTTACCATGACAAAGTTAATATTTTTATTTTTAAAGATGACGGAAGTATGCTAATATCAAACGCCTCTGCTAAAGATGTTGTTCTTATTAAAGAAGATTTCTTAAATGATGACGGTACAATCAGAAATTACAATACAATTTCACATGAATTGACTCACATATTGTTCGGTATTAATACCGGAGAATGTCAATGCCGTATTTTAAATGAAGGACTTGCCGAATATTATCAAACTGAGGCAGTATTAAATATTTCCGATAAATATGAAATTGCAGAACACGAAAAAAATTATACATACGGCCTTTTGGATAACTTAAATGCAAATAATTCGGAAACACTATTTATCGAAGATTATCAAAACGATAATTCGAGAACAGGAGAGTACCAATATGGTTTCTTCCTTATAACATATCTTACGAATACTTATGGAAAAGATACTTTAAAAGAATTTTTTGATGTTCTTAATACAAAACATCGTTCCAATGACGTATATTACTCTGATGTAGTATGTGAATCCTTAAAGGAAGTTTATGGAGAAAATGTATTTACCGATTTTGCAAAATGGTATTCCGAAAATAAATCACAATATGACTGGCAGTGGTAATTAATTTTAAAAAGGTGGACCCCAATACCCGGTGTTCTTAAGGACAGTAGTTCAAGAGCACTGGCATTGGCGAGGCAAATAAATACCGAGATTAGCAGAAATGCTTTTCTCGGTATTTATTTTTGCTTCAATAAATCCGCACATTCATAAATTTTACAGATGCTTACTTAGCATTGTTTTTTTTCTTTCTGATATATACCGTGGTTCCTACAAGAGCGCCGCCGCTGACAAGCAGGAGGGCAATCCACAGGAACATATCACCGGTATCCTCGGTCTGCGGAGAAGTGGTGTCAGCCGGTGCCGCAGAGTTCTTCGTCCACTTTGCGTAAGCCGTGGTGTTTGCGGTGATTGCGGTGTTGAAATCAAACTTCGTGGAAAATGTTGCGTCTTCGTACCAACCGCCAAAGGTATATTCGCTTGCGGTAGGATCGGCGGGCTTGGTTGCCTTGCTGCCGCTTTCAACGGTCTGTGCCGTGATCTGCGTACCGTGACCGTTCATATTGAAGGAAACAGTATACTTGGCAGGAGCAGGCGGCTGTGCCGCTGCTTTTACGGTAAAGTTCGTGGAAGCACTTCCGTCTTTGGAAACAATCTTAATAGAATGAGAACCGATGCTCAGCGTTTTCAGATATGCAGGGGCAAGGGTGATCTTTGTCGAGCCTTCCTCTGCGGTGTAATTCGCCGCTGCAATCGTGCTTCCGTCTACCTGAACACTGTCGAATTTATCAAAATCCGCGTCTGAGGTAAAAAGAAG
>JAZUKF010000184.1:0-3551 GCA_045643165.1 Acutalibacteraceae bacterium
GAGCCAAGCTTATACATGAATATACATTGCCGCAAGTGTGTGCATAAAAGCATAATGGAAAAGCCGAGCAATTACGGCGATAAAAAATATGCAGCAATCCTGTATAAACGAACATGAATATACACTGCCTTACAAAGCATAATGATGTCAAGCGGCAATTGATTATACAAAAGCCATGTTTTGTATGACTGTCGCTGTATTTATACAGGCGATATACAATTATGTCGGCTTGGTGTGACAGCGTGAAAATATTCTGGAATTTATCTGTCTCTATTGATTTTTTCAAGAAAATCGAGTATATTAGTATCAGTTGATACCTTTGAAGAAAGGCAGGCAGAAATTTGGAAGAACAGGGTAAAAATATCAGAATAGATACAGAATCGGAAGTGCAGTCCTATATCGGCAATTTCAAATATGCGTTAGAGCATGGTGCGCAGTTGACTTTTCAGGAAGAACGTGAAGTGGATAGAAAGCGTGATATACGTTATACCAATCGTTATACTGCCGCGGAACTTTTCCCGGATGAAAACCCTGTAACAGCTTTGAAACGGGAATTGAAAACTTAACCGTCGAAGAATACATGAGAACAGTCAAAGACATTCGGTTTCCAAACAGGAGCGAAATGCGGGAGTTCGGAAAAGTGTACAATGGCACAAAAGATGTATATATTAAAATCAGAGTAGAACTTTTTTCTCAATTTGGACATCACACAGCTTTTGTGATGTTGTTTCACTTTACGGTAATACCGTTCACGGATGAAATGTTTCCGTACAGAAAACATAAGAATACTGCGGGAGGTGTATAAGATGAATGTATTAGAGTGTGTTTCTAAAGTCTAAAAGCGTAAAAATTATGCAAGCCACAGTATAGAAGCTGCCAAAAGAACGCAACCCATATAACGGCGAGCAAGTTCCTCATAGCGCGTAGCTATCCTGCGATTATCCTTGATTCGCATAAAAAAGTTCTCGACAACATGTCTTTCCTTGTAGTGATAATAGTCACAATCCCATGGTTGTCGTGTATTTGCCTTCGGTGGAATACAGTATTTGGATTTTTTGTCGGTTATATATTGACGATTCTCTTTTGAACCATACGCTTTCTCAGCTAAAATGGTACTTTTGGAAATGTCCAGTTGTTCCAAACACGGTTGAAGCATAACACCGTCGTTTACCTGACCTCCTGTCAATTCCAGTACCGGCGGATAACCAAGTCCGTCTACGACTGCGTGAATTTTTGTGGATCGTCACGACTAATGCCAATACATTGTCCACAACCGCTATCTTTATCCCTTTTTTGCACCGGCACTTGCCCGATGTGCTTTGATATAAGTACCGTCGATACACAAATCCTGCATATCGGGATTTTTCCGTACTTTTTCAAACATATCTTTCAGAATACCGTTTTCCTGCCACTCGGCGAAACGTTTGTATACGGTCTGCCACGGTTCATAATATTCCGGTAAATCGCGCCACGGTGCGCCTGTCCATAATATCCACATAACTCCGTTAAACGGTTTTCGGTTATCTGCTTGTGGTCTTCCGGTAGCTTTTGGTACATTTTCGAGATAAGGCTTTAACTGTTCCCATTGCTTATCATCAACTTCATAACGTCTTGGTATTTTTATCACCTCATCTATACGATACACCATTTGCTGCTTTTTTGCAAGTCCTATTTTGGATTTATTCATTTATTTGGGTTTAGAAACACACTCTATGTAATGCTTACGATATAGAAAACATAACTTGGGATAATACTATTTCTTTCACACTCGTTGCGGATAAAAATAGGGCAGCACAAGGTAACCTCCAATGTTTCTAACTTGAATGGAATTCAAGCGACGTCATTACCTACAATATATGAGATGAAACATATAGAGCCGATTGTTGGAACTTGGATTTTGAAAACACCGGCAGGTTTTATACAAGCAATAATTCTGACTACATAGAAGCATTCAAGAATAAAAGTCCATTGTTCCCTGAAAATGCTATTCACTTTTTGATTGTTGGCACAAATACGATAGTTGATGTTTTGGCAAAAGACTATCCGACAGTAAGAATAATAGATTAACAAATCCCGGTTTATAGGGTAAGAGAGGTCAGTTTTTGACCTCTCTTTTTTGTATAAAAATCGAGAAAAGTACCGTAAATTATGTCACTTTTTGAAGTTTATGCACATCCTCAATTAAGTAGGACAGAGAGTTTCTTTACAGATACATCCCTGTACGTCCATATTCCGTTCCCGATGACAGTTTTCTCTGTATTTTCATTGACTTCTTCCATTCGCCCTTTTCTTTCTGCTTGATGGCAATGTATGAAAAAAAGAACGGAAGGTTTTTACAAAAAGGACATATTCTGAAAACCACATAACCGTGCCGCTTCGGAAACGGTATTGCCGTCTTCGATATATTCAACCGCACGCTTACAGCGATAGCTGTTAATATACTGTACCACGGTCATCCCCGTAACCTCACGAAATTCGCGTGACAGAGTATATTTGTCGATACTGACCGCGGCGGCAATTTTCTCCAGCAACAATTTCCTGTCAAAATTTGTGCGGATATATAATACCGCTTGCCGCGCTCTTCCTAAATATCCCGTAAAAACAGTGTTATGCCCGAAAGCGGCTTCGATAGGCAAACGGCGCGAGATGATACTGCTTTTTGAATACATTGTTGAAAAATGACGTAGAGGAAAAGCCTGCTTGATACGCGATGTCGTCAATCGTGTAGGCAGTAGTTAAGAGCAGTACGGACGCATATTGAATGCGCTTGAGTTTCACATATTGGGAAAAGGTCGTTCCGAGAGAACGGCTGAAAAAGTGACTGAAATAGTTGGGACTGAGATGTGCTACAGCGGCCGCCTCATTCAGTGTGATTTTGCCTGTGAAGTGAGATTCAATGTACGTCAGTACGGTGTTGAGCAATTCCGTACCACCGTATTCCGACGAACCGTTCGCTGCCCGTTCACCGTATTTTTCACAGGCACTCATCACGGCAAGACACAGACGTTCCGTGAGATTTTTGACCTGCAGACTGCCGATAGGCGAATCGTCGAAAGGACTGTCAATCAACTCGTCAAATAATCCGAAAATCCGAGAAAAAACCTCCGGATTCAGCTTTGCACAGCGCGGCAATGCCGATGAAAGCAATAACTGCCGTATTTCCGAAGAGATATAATTTTCCATGAAAAACAACCGTCGTATGTTGCTCTCACAGCCGGATTCCACATATTCGTGGAAATCGCACGGTGTCATAATGCTGACAAAGCCGGGGGAGGTCATGTATACCTGCCCGTTGATGATGTGCCGTACATGACCGGTGACGGTCAGTTCAATTTCGTAATAGGTATGCCAATGAAGCGGCGCACTCCGAAAATTCTTATCTTCCGCACGCATTTGTCCGCTTGCCTCAAAAAATCGTGGTATCATCTGAATCATCTCCAAAATCATTATAGCACGGTCTTCTCATAATGTCAAGATATAGCGTATTTTTCTAAATAATTGCTATATACATTTCCGATACTGCATGATATAATAATATTGCAATATTTATA
>JAZUKF010000185.1:0-2430 GCA_045643165.1 Acutalibacteraceae bacterium
CGTAGGGTATGCCGTCCTCGGCATACTGTTTATATATATTACAATAATTTCGGTATGATTATTTTTGCGGAACGGTCAAGACCGTTCCCTACAATGTTTGATAAAAATTTTAAATCATGCGTAGGGTATGCCGTCCTCGGCATACTGTTTATATATATTACAATAATTTCGGTATGATTATTTTTGCGGAACGGTCAAGACCGTTCCCTACAATGTTTGATAAAATTTTAAATCCTGCGTAGGGTATGCCGTCCTCGGCATACCATTCTGATACTTTTTTACCAAAGCCGACAGACTTTTCAGCCTATCGGCTCCTTTTCATTCAGAAAAAATTTTTTACATTAAAAAATCTGACCGGGTAATCTTTCCTTTTTCTTTTCGGGGAAAAGTTTATCAAATTCTTCCGCATCATCTTCACTTACTAAATAGCCTTTCGGTGTGGAATATTCGCCTGTTACATCATCAAGATAACCGGGAATAAGTTCTATGCAAAGAAAGAATGAATCGTCCTCGCCGTCGGGCAAACCGTGATATCTTATGCCGAAATTACGGGCATAGGTAAATCCGCTTTTTCCGTAGAAATCAATACTCCCTTCAAAGCAGAGTGCTCCCGCACCTGACTGTTTTGCTTTTTCCAAAGAGTAATCAAGAAGAATTTTTCCGTATCCTTTTCGCTTGAATTTATTGGCGATACAGATAGGTCCCATTGTCATTATGGGGATTTTTTCACCATTATCGGATTGAATATGAGTTCGTACAAACACATTTTGTCCGATTATTTTACCGTCCTTTTCCATTACAAAATCAAGTTCCGGAACGAAATCTTTATCGTTTCTCAACTGATTTAATACGTAATGTTCCAAACATCCGGGACGGTAAACGTTCCAAAAGGAATCCCTGACAAGATTTTCAACTTCACGGTAGTCATTTTCTTTTTCCAAACGAATTGTAATGTCATTTAAATTCATATTTAACCTCCTGAAAATTGTTGACTTCAATGTGAGAGGTTTGCGGAGTAAATGTTTGCAAGCCTCTCGCTCAGCAAACAATCTCCGAGGTGTTGTTTAATTTCAAACAGCAAACTCCTTTAAAAATAGTTTATAATCAAGCCTTTCGGCAGGATCAACAGTTATATTTTATACTGTGAAATTGATATAGTTTTCCGTTGCATTTTCACGGGGTATTATTTTACACGGATTTCCGATTGCAATAGAGTGAGACGGTATATCGCAGTTAACATAGGAGTTAGGCGCAATCAAAACGTCATCACCGATTGTAATGTTTCCTACAATGGTTGCGTTAATTCCGATCCATACCTTGTTCCCAATCGTGGGAACTCCTGCTCGTTTCCCTCTGTTCTCCTGACCGATGGTAACGCCTTTGCTGAGGTTTATATTATTCCCCAACTTTGCCGTTCCGTGGATTGTAATATTATACGGATGTCCCAGGTACAGCCCTTTGCCTATTTTCATTCTTGCGGGAATTTCCATACCGTGTTTTTCGCTGAGTTTACGAAATCTGAATCTGTAATAACGTGCTAAATAACTGTTTGTACATGTTGAAGATTTTCTGAAATAGTACAAATATTTTTTTATCCAATCATCAATATGTTCACCGCCGTAGCGTTTAATATCACCATTATATAATTCGTTGAAACTTTCCATTATTCCAAACCCCTTTTTTGTATATCATAATATAAAAATCAAACACGTTAATATAACGGATTTTTATTTCTTTTTTGGTACCGGCAATTCATGATATATTACATTGAAAAGGCCTTTCAGATATTCCTTATCGTCAACTTCATCTGCAAGTAACATTTCTTTTGCACCTTTATAGGGCAACTCATAAGATATGTTTCTCATATATTCAACCGCTGATTTTGTAGGTTTTACCAATAATCGGTCATCATAAATTCCTCCGACGATTTTTCCTCGGTAGTAAATTATGTATTCACCCATCATCGGCTTATATGTAATTTCATCTAATTCTGACAGCTGTTCTAAAATGAAATTCAGATATTCTTTGCTTGATGACATGAAATCGCTCCTGATATATGAAAGAAATTTTTGTTATTCAAATTCATTTAAATATATTCCGCCTCCGGAGACAGATACGTAGTATTCTTTTAATTCTCCGTTTTTATTTGTGAAGGAAACAAGAGTTGAACCTGCTTCACGGGCTTTGATTATAAATTTATCGGATGTATCTTTTTCGATTTGTGCAACAGATTCATCTTCAACGGTATATGACCAATCACCTTCGGGTAGCGTGAGTTTATAAGTCATAACCGGTTTTGTAACGATCAGGGTGATAATAATTGTTATTGCAAAAATTGCAGAAGCAACAAGACGCATTTTAGTATCATCTATAAACAGTATGATCATAAATACCGCAAGAGCAATACAGAATACCATGCTTAAAAGATGA
>JAZUKF010000186.1:0-2237 GCA_045643165.1 Acutalibacteraceae bacterium
AAAACGGACTTTGTAAGGGCAAAAAATGTCTTGCTCCAAAGCCTTGTCCGAATTTGATTTCAAACCATGATGAATATCTTGATATTCTCCGGTCGGTTCGTGAACTTCCCGGTGTGAAAAAAGTTTTCATACGTTCCGGAATACGGTTTGATTACCTTCTTGAAGATAAGGATAAGACTTTTATCAATGAACTTGTTGAGCATCATGTCAGCGGACAGTTAAAGGTTGCTCCGGAGCATTGTTCGGCAAGTGTGCTGGATTATATGGGAAAACCTCATATTGAGGCATACCTGAAATTTTCAAGAGAGTATTTTAATATCAGCAAACGAATAGGAAAAGAACAGTATCTTGTTCCCTATTTAATGTCATCACATCCGGGCAGTACATTGAATGATGCACTTGAACTTGCTGTTTTTTTAAAAAAAGAACATATCAGACCTGAACAGGTTCAGGATTTTTATCCTACTCCCGGTACGATTTCAACGGCGATGTTTTATACCGGACTTGATCCGTATACCTTGAAAGAGGTTTATGTTGCGAAAAATTCCCATGATAAAGCACTTCAAAGGGCACTTTTGCAATATTTTAATCCGAAGAATAAACCTCTCATTGAAGAAGCAATTAAAAGAACGGGAAGATTTGACCTTGTTGGTAACGGTGAAAAATGTTTGATAAAAAGCATTGATAACACTTACCGTGTTAAACAAAAAAATCCCCGTGGCGATAACACGGGAAAATATAAAAACCGTAAAAAATAATGAAAGATATGATGCTTTAACAGGCACATAGTTTTGATTGATTATGGAAAGTAAGAAAAAAGAAAAAGTTGCCGTTGCAATGAGCGGTGGTGTGGACAGTTCCGTTGCGGCGTATCTTGCGGTAAAAAACGGATTGGATGCCATGGGAGTTACATTCAGACTATATGATGAAATGATGAATACCGATGATGAAAACTCCTGTTGTTCCGATAAAGATATTGAAGATGCAAGAAGAATTGCCGAAAAAATCGGTATAAATTATAATGTTGTCAATTTTGAAGATGATTTCAGAAACCTTGTAATTGACCGTTTTGTGAAAGGGTATTTATGCGGAGAAACGCCGAACCCTTGTGTTGACTGCAACAGATTTATTAAATTCAGACATATTCTGTCCTATGCCGATGAACATGATTGTCAGTATATTTCCACAGGTCATTATGCCTGCGTTGAATATGATAAATC
Organism: Acutalibacteraceae bacterium; assembly: GCA_045643165.1. GTDB lineage: Bacteria > Bacillota > Clostridia > Oscillospirales > Acutalibacteraceae > SIG575. Next base: position 1,221 of record JAZUKF010000186.1, read on the forward strand.
AAGCGGACGTTATTTGCTTAAAAAAGGTAAATTTGATAATAAGGATCAGAGTTATGTCCTTTACAGCCTTAAACAAGATGTTTTGTGCAGGCTACTTCTTCCCGTAGGGGAATTAAAAAAAGAAGAGGTCAGAGAGATTGCATCGGAATGCGGTTTCCTGAATAGTGAAAAGCCGGACAGTCAGGACATCTGTTTTGTGAAAAACGGCGACTATGTTTCCTTTATCGAAAATTATTGCGGACGAAAATTTCCTGAGGGAAATTTTGTTGATACCGAGGGTAATATAATCGCAAAGCATAAAGGCATTATAAATTATACCGTCGGTCAAAGACGGGGTTTAGGGATTGCATCAACAGAGCCGTATTTTGTCCTTTCAAAGGACGTGAATTCTAACACCGTTATTATCGGAAGAGAAAAAGAACAGTATCAAAAGAGCCTTGTTGCGGATGAACTGAATTTTATTGCTTTCGATGAATTGACATCTCCCATGAGAGTTTATGCGAAAATCCGCTATAAACATAAAGAAGTCCCCGCAACCGTTATACCGTATGAAGAAAATAAAGTCCTTGTTGAATTTGACGAGCCTCAACGTGCAATTACGAAGGGACAGTTTGTGGTATTTTATGACGGAGAATATGTTCTCGGCGGCGGAAAAATTTTATAATGTAAAAAACAAGGGGGCGTATATATGAATACCAGATGCAGAGGTCGGCCGAAACCGGTTTCCACATTTGTTCTAAAGAATCATCTATATTTGAAACAACACAATTCATGAAAGAAGGAGCATTGAATGTTGCATAGTAGAGATCGGCCCGAAAAATGAAAAACACATTCTGTATTTTAATGCAACTATAATAAAGACACAATAACCGAGGGGGGATAAAAATGATAAATGAAATAAGATACAGAGGACGGCCGAAAAACTATTTTGACATGAGTTCTTTCAAGTAATATATACTACAAACATCAAATGAATCAGAAAGAAGGCGTAATGAAATGTATTCCAAACACTGTAGA
>JAZUKF010000187.1:0-6062 GCA_045643165.1 Acutalibacteraceae bacterium
TAACATATATATAGATTTTTACATAGTTTCAGTATAGCCGAAAATTGAAGAAATCGGTATTGTTTCCCGGAACGGTCAAGACCGTTCCCTACAATGTTTGATATAAATTTTCAAATCCTGCGTAGGGTATGCCGTCCTCGGAATAACGTGAATGAAATCATATTAAACAATCACAAAAAGACGGTTATAAAAGATAAAACTCTCTTACAACCGTCTTTTAATACATTTCAATTTACTTTTCGGTCTGTGCCGAATGCAACAGCCACATACTTTTTATATTTTGTTAAAATCAGTCGTTATAAAGACCGCGTTTAACATAAGAAGTATGAAGAACTTCATGTGCCTTATGACTTCCCGGCTCACCGAAGAACTCATCATAAACGAGTTTAACTGCGGGATTGTTCTGGCTCTTTCTCAAAGGAAGATTTTTATCTGCCTCGTAAATTGCCTGCGCTCTGAGTCCTTTAAGGTCAACAAAGTTACGAACTGATGCAGGCTGAATGGGCTGACCGCCGCCGTTGATACATCCGCCGGGACATGCCATAATCTCAATAAACTGATATTCGCATGTTCCGTCCTTAACTTTGTTCATAACGGTTTCGGCATTTTTAAGTCCGTTTACAGCGGCAACTTTAATTTCAAGTCCGTCAACAGTATATGTTGCTTCCTTGATGCCTTCCATTCCTCTGACCTCGGTAAATTCGATAGCGTCAATCTCTTTACCGGAGATAACTTCAACAGCATAACGAAGAGCAGCCTCCATAACACCGCCTGAAGCACCGAAGATAACGCCCGCACCTGAACCTTCACCGATGGGATTATCAAATGTTTCATCGGGAAGAATATCAAAGTTGATACCTGCAGTTTCAATCATTCTTGCAAGTTCACGTGTTGTGATAGAATAATCAACATCCGGAACGCCTGCTGCACTCTGATCGTCCCTCTTGTTTTCTGCTTTCTTTGCAGTACAGGGCATTACGGCAACAACTACCATCTTTTCAGGATCAATTCCCATTTTCTTTGCATACCATGTCTTCATTGTTGCACCGAACATCTGTTGAGGTGATTTACATGAAGAAAGGTTATCAATCTGATCAGGGAAGAAATGCTCGCAGTATTTAACCCAACCGGGTGAACATGATGTAATAAGGGGAAGTGTTCCGCCGTTTTTAATTCTTTCAAGAAGTTCTGTGCCTTCCTCCAAAATAGTAAGGTCAGCAGTGAAATCGGTATCGAACACCTTGTCAAATCCGAGACGGTGGAGAGCGGCAACCATTTTACCTGTTACGTTGCTGCCGATTTTCATACCGAAACATTCACCGAGAGTAACACGGATAGAAGGTGCAGTATTAACGATAACATATTTATCGGGATCGTTAATTGCCTCAAATACCGCCTTAGTGTCATCTTTTTCATAAAGAGCACCTGTGGGACAGTTTACGATACACTGACCGCAGGAAACACATGCAAAATCAGCAACACCCTTTTCAAATGCGGAACTGATATGAGTATCCATACCTCTTGCATTTGCACCGATTACGGAAATAGCCTGATTATCGCAAGCGGCTACACAGCGGCGGCAAAGGATACATTTATTGTTATCTCTTATCATATGAGGAGCGGATGTGTCAAGCTCATAAACGGGCTTATCGCCGTCAAAGTGTCCTTCGTCATCAACGCCGTATTCTTTACAAAGTTGCTGAAGTTCACATTTACCGCTCTTAATACATGAAAGACATTTTCTTTCATGAGTTGAAAGGATAAGTTCAAGAGTTGTTTTACGGGACTCACGAACTCTCTCCGTATTAGTGAAAATTTCCATTCCCTCATTTACGGGGAAAACGCAGGAAGCAACAAGACGGTTACCTCTGGGACCTGCAACCTCTACCATACAAAAACGGCATGCACCGATTTGGTTGATATCTTTAAGGTAGCAGATTGTGGGGATTTCAATACCGGCATATCTTGCCGCTTCGAGAATTGAAATTCCGTTAGGCACGCTGAAGGGCATGCCGTTAATTTTAATATTTACCATTTCCATTTTGGCACACTCCTTTCTTAACCCTTGCTGATTGCATTAAACTTACAGTTTGACATACAAACGCCGCACTTAATACATTTAGATGTGTCGATTGTATGGGCTTCTTTAACATTGCCGGAGATTGCTCCCACAGGACATTTCTTAGCACAAAGAGTACATCCCTTACATTTATCGGGATCAATCTTATAGTTAAGGAGAGCCTTAGATACGCCGGCAGGACATTTTTTATCAACAACGTGTGCGATATACTCATCTTTGAAGAATTTAAGAGTTGCAAGAACAGGGTTCGGAGCAGTCTGACCAAGTCCGCAAAGTGAGTTCTGCTTAATATAGTTGGCAAGTTTCTCAAGTTCATCAAGGTCTTCAAGAGTTGCATTACCGTCTGTGATTTTTTCGAGAATTTCTCTCATTCTCTTTGTACCGATACGGCAGGGAGTACATTTACCGCAGGATTCATCAACCGTGAAGTCAAGGAAGAATTTAGCGATATCAACCATACAGTTATCCTCGTCCATTACGATAAGTCCGCCTGAACCCATCATACAGCCGATTGCGGTAAGGTTGTCATAGTCAATTTCCGTATCCATAAGTGATGCGGGAATACATCCGCCGGAAGGTCCGCCTGTCTGAGCAGCCTTGAATTTCTTACCGTTGGGAATACCTCCGCCGATATCTTCGATGATTTCACGAAGCGTTGTTCCCATGGGAATTTCAACAAGTCCGGTATTTGTGATTTTACCGCCGAGAGCGAATACTTTTGTACCTGCGGAACGCTCTGTTCCCATGGATTTGAAGAATTCTGCTCCTTTAAGAATGATTTGAGGAATATTTGCAAATGTTTCAACATTGTTTTCCGTTGTGGGCTTTGCAAAAAGTCCCTTAACTGCCGGATAAGGCGGTCTCGGACGGGGCTCACCTCTGTTACCTTCAATGGATGTCATAAGAGCGGTTTCCTCACCGCAAACGAATGCACCTGCACCGAGACGGATAAACAAATCAAAATCAAAGCCGGAACCGAAAATATTCTTACCTAAAAGTCCGTGTTCCCTTGCCTGGTCAATGGCTATCTGAAGACGTTTAACGGCGATGGGATATTCCGCACGAACATAAACGTAACCTTCGGTTGCACCTGTTGCATAACCGCAGATTGTCATTGCTTCGATAATACAATGGGGATCGCCTTCAAGAACGGAACGGTCCATGAATGCACCCGGATCGCCTTCGTCCGCATTACATACAACATATTTCTGGTCTGCATGGTTTTTGGAAGTAAATTCCCATTTTGTTCCTGTGGGGAACCCGCCGCCGCCACGTCCGCGAAGTCCGGAATCCTTAACGACCTGAATAACCTGCTCCGGAGTCATTTCCGTCAAGCACTTTGCAAGAGCCTGGTATCCGTCGTAAGCGATATATTCTTCAATATTCTCAGGGTCAATAACACCGCAGTTACGTAAAGCAACACGCTTTTGTTTTTTATAGAAATTAGTTTCGTTAAGAGATTTAATGTTTTTAGCATCTTTTACTGTCTCATCATAAAGCAAACGCTTTACAATACGACCTTTGAGTAAATGCTCCTCAACAATTTCCGGAACATCCTCTACCTTAACTTCGCTGTAGAAACATCCTTCCGGATAAACGATCATAATCGGACCTAATGCACAAAGTCCGAAGCATCCGGTTTTAATTACTTTGATTTCCTCCGCAAGACCTTTATCGGCAATCTCTTTTTCAAGAGCTTCGATAATTGCAGCACTGTTAGAGGAAGTACAACCGGTACCGCCGCAGACAAGCACGTGTGAACGATACATGCTTTTTTCCTCCTTATTATTTAATAGATGCTACCGTATAATCGGTAACTACGTTTCCGTTAACAATATGGTCGGCAACGATTTTCGCAACCTTTTCGGGAGTTACTTTAATATAAGTAACCTTTTCCTTACCGGGTTCAAAAATCTCTACGATAGGCTCGTACTGACACATACCGATACAGCCTGTCTGAGCAACAGAAACATGCTGAAGATTTCTCTTTGAGATTTCGTCAGTAAAAGCATTAAGAACGGGACGTGCACCGGCTGCAATACCGCAGGTTGCCATACCTACAACAACTCTTGTGATGTTTTCGGTACCGTCCTTACTCTCTCTCGTGGTGAGATTAGCCTGTGCCTTAGCTTTGATTGCAAGCAATTCTTCAAGTGATTTCATTATTTACACCTCCGCGGATAATTTGTATTTGTTCGCTGATATATTCTTTCAGCCATTCCCTTACTTCGGGAGTATCAAGACTGACACCCTCAAGAATTTGTTTTATTTCCGTAGTATTAAGGACAAATTCTTTTCCGTCGATTACATAACGGAAAATAAAATCAATTCCGGTATTCAGAGTTATCAGCATTAAAACTGTTGATTCGATATCACCGAGTGGGGTGAAATCAATACTGTCAGTATGGAATAATGCACTTATTTTCGTTCCGACATTAACTTCGGAAGTCAGTTCAAGATTTCCCCCTGTCATTTCAGCCGCCATCTTAAACAGCGGTATGCCCATTCCCACTTTTCTTGTGGTTCGTGTAGTATAAAAGGGATCTTTAACGCTTTTAAGCGTTTGTTCATCCATACCCTTTCCGTTATCAGATATTCCGATGAAAAGCGTCTGCTTCTCCCTGTCCTCCTCAACTGTAATTTCAATTAAACTTGCCTCGGCGACTATGGAATTCTGAGCGATATCAAGGATATTTAGTGATAACTCACGCATTAAGCATTACGGTATTTAGCAAGAATGTCATCCACATCTTTAGCCGTGAGTTTACCGTAAACCTCATCATTGATCATCATAACCGGTGCAAGTCCGCAAGCGCCTATGCAACGGCAATCTTCCAAAGAAAACATTCCGTCGGCGGTACATTCTTTTGAACCTATTCCGAGAAGTTCGGAAATTCTGTCAAATACAGCCTGTGAACCTCTTACATAACAGGCGGTACCAAGACATACGGAGATGTTGTACTTACCTTTCGGAGACAAGGAAAACTGAGCATAGAATGTTGAAACACCGTAAACCTTTTCAACGGTTACTCCCATTCCGTCAGCTATCATCTTCTGAACCTCATAAGGAAGGTAACCGTAGATTTCCTGTGATTCCTGCATTACGTGCATAAGCAAACTCTTATCGCTTTTGCATTCTGCAATTACAGCCTGAAGCTTTTCTTCTTGTTCCTTAGTTCCGCTAAAAGGAATGTTACTGATTTTTTTAAGCATTAAAGTGTCCTCCTTTTCACTGAGAATATAAATATCGGCGGTTTGTCAAATAAATAACAAACTCGCAAAATATACTCTTATAGTTTAGCATACTATTTTGAAAATTGCAATAGAATATTATCTTAAAAAGCAATATAATGTCAAATTATAAATAAGATTTTATGTAAAAATAAAATTTAATTCTATTTTAGAAAAATAAATTCAAGAAAAGAGGAAGTATTATTAAATTTATCCTCATCAATTTCCATAAAATCTCCTGCATTTCCTATATTTTCAAGGTAATGAGCATCGGAATTTGACAGAATTTTCATACCGTTTATAATGGGAAAATCCGATTTATACTTTTCTCGGTCTCCATCCTTGGTGATTTCACAAACATTAAAATTCATTTCCGGTGTAATTGCACCTAAATTGGAAATCACACTGTAAGAACTTCTGTCGATATGTGCGGGGAAACAGTAACCGCCGTATTCCTTCACCGTGGCGGAAACCTTTTCAATACCGATATTACACGCCGTTGTCAACAGCAATTCTTCTTCTCCGAGAATATTATCACATTCATCAAAAATCAACTGTTCACCGAAAATTTCTTTTCTGTTTTTAACGGGCGGAATATTATTTCTCACAAAGCGGGAAAATTCCTCCGCATTATCAACATCGGGAAACAGGCACACAACGTGAACTTCTTCCATGGTACAAAGTTCCATTCCGGGGATGACTTTTAATCCGATTTTCTCTCCCGCTTTTATTGTGCTTCTGCAATTCATAG
>JAZUKF010000188.1:0-2934 GCA_045643165.1 Acutalibacteraceae bacterium
AACTGTAATATTTGTCTGCTCTTCCTGACTTTCTACAGAAGTCTGCTCGTCAACGATTTCGATATCTTCATCTTTTACTTCTTCAATGATAACTGCGGGTTCGTTTTCTACAGCCTTGATTGTCCAAATATTTTCGGAAACATTTACAACTTCAAAACCTTCGGCAGTTTTGATCGTTCCGCTTATAGTAGCGAAAATACCTGCTGTATAACCGTTTTCGGAATCTCCTGTCGCATCAATAGCAACGATAGCTTTTTCATATTGGGACTCGCTAAGGCTTGTATCTGCATAATTGATTGCATCTTCAATAGAATATTTATCACCTTCAACAGTACAGTTAACAAGTGAAACAAATGCTTTACCACTACCTACATCAATACCTGCACTATCGTTTGTGGGATCAACATAATCTTCGGAGAATGTACAATCTGTTACTGTTGCATCATTATAAAAACGTAATTTTGCATAACCGCTCTTTCCGAATTTTGTTCCGGAAATAGTTACATTTTCAGTAGAACCGAAAGAGTTCCAACCTTTAATGTCGCAGTCTTTAATAATTACCGTAGCACCGCACTCAGACTGGTTGATTGCATAAACTCTTGTGTTTATCAAACATTTGTTAAATGTCAATGTACCGCTTGAAGCTCCGTAATAATGAGCATTCTTAGCATTGATAAACTGACAGTTGTTATAAGTTTCGTTTTTACCGTTACCTACAAGACCAATCAATTGATCGCTGTTTCCGTCAAAAATAACATTATTGAATGTGATTGTATCGCATCCGTCAAGTCTTACCAATGTTTCATTTTTTCCTAATGTATTCTTGTCGGAGGCCTTAATAGAATGTCCGTTACCGTTAATTGTAATATGATCTTTGCTGATATTGATAAATGAATCTAAAACAACATCATCTACCAATTCAATAGTAACATTTTCCGTATTTGTTTTGGAAATAGTTGCAAGTGCATCTTCAAGTGTTTTATAACCTACACCGCCTATTTCAGCAACATTGGCAACAGCAGGAGCTCCAACTGTCCATGTTCCGCTTTCTTCATCTTTAACAATTTCAACATCTTTCGGAACATAAGCGGTTACATCAATATTGAAAGTACCGCCTGTAACGGAAATGTCTTCTGCAGTGTTTGTTCCGTCTCCTTCACCTTCACCGATAAAATTACCTCTGATGTTTTTAACGTTTATCTCACCGCCGGTAACAGAAATTTCTCCGCAAGATGATGCAAAGCCTTTGGTTGCTTTACCGCCACCGATTGCGGCACCATACAAACTCTCTGCGTTAACTGTACCGCCTGTGATAATAATATTACCTACAGAAGCATTTTGTCCTGCACCGATTGCGGCACTATGTGTGCTTTTTGCATTAATAACACCACCGTTAATGGTAATACTCTTACAGTTACCGCCTACGTCAGTTGTACCGTGGCAACTTCCGATTGCGGGATCATCATTATTTGTAATATTAAGTGTACCGCCGTTGATTGTAATATCTCCAACACTGTATTTAGGTGTACCGAGCATGTCTACAAATTCGCTTCCGATACGCATACCGTTTAATTCGCCGTCACCATTGATAACAAGATTTGTCTCTTCGGTATTACCATAAATATAGTTAATATTATTTACACCTTTCAATGTAACTGTTAATGTTGTACCATTCGCAGCGGTAACAGACTCGAGGCATCCGACATTACTGAGTGTGATATTTCCCGTAATACCGTTTGCATAAGCAATTCTGCATTTTGCTTTGGCACTGGCAGGATTGGCAATTCCTCCGCTTACAATAACTTCATCAGACGTTTTGATATTGAAAATATCATAATAACGTTTAACTGTTGAAAATGTAGCCTTGTCAAGTTCTCCGAAAAAGCCCTTGGTTATTTCATAATCCACACCATTTACAAGTGCAGTTCCGTCAGTACGTGTAAAAGTTAACGTATCCCAATCTTCTTTTACAACTAACTCTTCTGCAAATGCTGTTAAAGGCATCATGGAAATAGCCATTAAAGCCACTAACAACAATGAAAGAATTCTTTTTGATTTTTTCATAAATAAAATATCTCCTTTATCTGTTTATAATTATTTTTTTCTGATTTACAATTAGATTATATATAATCAACACTTACCCGACTGCCTCCTGACCTAAGGAGCAAATAAATGATTATTATCAAAACAAATACCAAAAAAATTATCATTGATAATTTTTATGCAAAAATAAATGAATATTTTCCAATATAGAACTATGTATTTATTTTACCTATTTTTCGTAATTTTACCACAGTTTTAAGAAAATATCAACCTTTTTTCAAATATTATCATTGCTAATTTATTATAATTCTAAACCGGAATTATAATCAGAAAAATTGTATATATATACATTATTTTGTATAAATATTAACTCGCTTAATTTATGCATGATCCCATATGAATGAATACGGTGTACACCTGCTAAAATCAAAAATTTAATTCATACAGAAATTATATTTTTATCAAACATTGTAGGGAACGGTCTTGACCGTTCCGCAAAATAATATCAATTTCCGCAATTTTTCGGCTCCGTTCAAACTTATGATTTATCCGGCTCCTTTGTGTAAAGGGAGCTGTCAACGAAGTTGACTGAGGGATTGACCGACTGAAATAATACCTGTTTCTTCAATTTTCGGTTTTGCTGAAACCTTGCAAAAATCTATTCGTCTATCATCTGTTATCTGCTTCCTGAACAGCAAGAGCCACTGCCCTACAGAATTGCATATAATTTTTGTATAGCTCATCACTCATACTTCTTACTTGAAATTCCGTTCACGAAGTTTTTAGTGAAGAGTTAACGGTGAAAAGTGAAGAAGTAAAAAATTCCGTCCACATTCGTGAACGGAATTACATATTCAATTTTGCGGTTTTGATAGATGCTATTAACATCCT
>JAZUKF010000189.1:0-8192 GCA_045643165.1 Acutalibacteraceae bacterium
CGCAGGGAGATAAACAGGAATGTATATGTAAATCGTAGTTAACCCGCACAGTCATCCTCCTTTCTGTTATTGTGTTTTTTTAGGTTTTATTTGATCCGGTGCGGAACGGTCAAGACCGTTCCTGGAAACAATACCGATTTCTTCAATTTTCGGCTATACTGAAACTATGTAAAAATCTGTATATCTGTTAATCTATTCGTCTGCTGTCTGAAATGCGGAACGGTCAAGACCGTTCCCTACAATGTTTGATAAAATCTTTAAATGGTGCGTAGGGCAGGTGCTCGCTCCTGCCATTTAGACAGTAGATAGTCAGATGACAGACGGATAGATTTTTGCAGAGTTTCAGTAAAGCCGAAACATTGAGGAAATTCATAGCAAACACAGTTCGCCGCTACGCACAGTAATTATTTCAGCATTTCATATATTCTTACAGCCGTTTCGTATGTATTCATTTCGGTCTGCAAAATGACAACATCATTCTCCTTTGCACGTATCAACGCATCATTGTCAAGGGAAGCATTGTCCGTAAGCACAATACAGGAAACCTCGGTAAGAACGGCAACGCCTATGGAATTAACATTACCCATCACGGTGAGCCAGATATCCCCCTCCTGTGCCTTGGACATTACCCAACTGAGCAAATCTCCGCAATAACAACCGGTGGCATCTTTTTCCGAAAGATTATCTCCCGAAAGAATTTTCATGGAACATTCATTTACAAGCTGTGAAATTTTCATACTGTTCAATCCTTTTCCATTTTATCAAGCCTTTTTCTGTAAGGAGACGGAATATAATCCGTTCTGCGTTCCTCATCCGATTTATTACGAAGCAGGAACAAGCAATCGTCAACGCTTGCATATCCCTTTACCACATCCTCCGCAAGTGCTTTGCAAGACGGGGCTCCGCAGGTTCCGCAATCAAGATTAGGCAGACATTTTGATAATTCTCCTATGTTATTCATCATACGCATGGCATCCTCGATTTTCAAAGCAAGCCTCATTACGGGCAACTCTTCCAAAGGCTTTTCCCAAAGCATTTCCTCGGGAAGTGCTTCCTCGGGAAGACGGTTGCAGGAAACGGGAAGGTATTTTCTCAAAAGCATAAGTCTGCGTTTTGCGATATAGGGATTTTCCGCTGTAAGGCATCCACCCACGCATCCGTTATTACAGGCATTGCGTTCAACAAAATCAACATTATCAAGTTGTTCATCCTCTATTTCACCGAGAATTTTCATTACGTTTTCTATTCCGTCAACGGCAAGACTGCCTTCAATCAGCAATGCAGAGGCTTCTCCCCCGCTGAAAGCCCAACTTACACCCATTTTACCGGATTGCTGAATATCGGGAGAGTTCAAGTCAACATTTTTCATCTGCTGAACCATAACGGAATAAATATCCTTAATCGCCACCGCACCGTCAAGATTGGATTTTTCAAGATTTAACGGTTGCTTAATGGCGGTTATTTTAGCAGGACAGGGAGTTATGAAAAATATTCCGATTTCTTCGGACTTTAATCCTTTTTCCCTCATTATTTTTTCACGTGCAAGTCTTGCCGCTTCCTCAAAGGGTGCATTCAGATCAACCATGTGAGGAATAAGTCTCGGATATGAAATCCTGATAAGACGGCACACCGCAGGACAGGCAGAAGAAATAATCGGTTTTTTCAATTCTCCTTTTGCCAGAATTTTTCTTGTTGCATCGGACACAAGTTCCGCACCTTTGGAAACCTCGAAAACCTCATCAAATCCCATATTTATCAGTGCTTTAAGCACAATATTAACATCATCGAGATTTTTAAACTGACCGTACAATGCCGGTGCGGGCAATGCAACTCTGTATTTATAATTTACAATATTAGTTAAAGATTCACGATCCGCATACTTTGCATGATGAGGACAAACTCTGATACATTCTCCGCAGTCGATACATCTTTCATGAATCATATTTGCTTTTCCGTTACGTACACGGATAGCCTCTGTGGGACATCTTTTCAGGCAATTCATACATCCCACACATTTTTTCTCATCAAGTCTTACGGAATGAAGATATTTTTCCAAGTTCCACCCACCTCATATAATTACTGTTATTTTGTTACTTTAAACCTTAATGTTATAGTCGTACCCACACCGATCTCCGTTTCTATATTCATTTCGTCGGAGTACTTTTTAATATTCGGCAATCCCATTCCGGCACCGAATCCCTGTGCTCTTACGTTATCCGGGGCTGTGGAATAGCCTTCCTTCATGGCAAGTTCAACATCCGGAATACCCGGACCTTCATCTTTAAGAACGACTGTTATGCAATCCGGGAGCAAATCCACGTCTATTACACCGCCGTCCGCATGAATTACCATATTTATTTCACCTTCATAAACCGCTATTGCAACATTTCTGATGGTGTTGGAGTCAAAACCTAAATCTTTCAATGTCCTTTTAATCTTTCCCGAAGCTTCACCGGCACAAATAAAATCGTCCTTTTGAACTTCATAACAAAAATGCAAAGGAGTCATTATTTGCCACTTCCTCCCCTTAATCCTGCTTCGTAAAGTTTACCGCAAGCCGTAAACATTTCCATTTCCGTGCAGATTATTGCAATTCCTCTTTCCTCGGCAAGTTCGATCATACCTGCATCCGGACGTTTTCCGCGCACAAAAATGATACATTGCATATCCATCATTTCCGCTGTTCTGATAACCTGAGAGTTCACAAGTCCGGACAAAAGTACGGCCTGCTCCTTAACGTATGCCAAAACGTCGCTCATCATATCGCTTCCGCAAGCGGCAAAAACTTCGTGGTCAAGAAAATCTTCACCGTAAATTACCGTTCCGTCCACAATTTCTTTAAGTTCTCTGACTTTCATGTATTCCAAACCTTTCATATAAGTTTTTATAATATGTAATATATCTTATCATAAACCGAAAAAAATATCAATAAAAATGTTTATTCGGGCATAATAAAAATATTACTGTAATATAAAGGAATGTAATTTTTATGATGAACGTATTTTTGAAAATCTGTTTAACATCATTGCTGTCATTGGCGGTACTTTTTGTTTTGACAAAACTGATAGGCAACAAACAAGTTTCCGAAGCAAATATGTTTGATTATATCAACGGAATAACCATAGGCTCCATCGCCGCAGAACTTGCCACAAGCATTGAAAAAGATTTTATGAAACCCCTTATCGCAATGGTTATTTACGGTGTGGCTGTCATTATCATAAATTGTTTAACTCAAAATTCATTACCGTTAAGACGGTTTTTCAACGGTAAGGAAATTATACTTTTCGATGAGGGAAAAATCTTCCCGAAAAATCTTAAAAAAGCGCGGATTGATGTCAACGAATTTTTATGTCAATGCAGGTTGAACGGATTTTTTGATTTATCCGACATTCAAAGTGCCGTCTTTGAAACAAACGGCAAAATCAGTTTTCTTCCCACTTCGGAGTCAAGACCGTTTACACCGAGGGATAATAATTATATCCCGCCGAAAGCAAAGATTTATACCGACCTTATCATTGACGGGAAAGTTATCACCGGTAACCTGTTTGCCGTGGGATATGACGAAAACCGTTTGAAAAATGAGATGAACAAGCAGGGAATAAAAGATTACAAGGACGTATTTCTTGCCGTTTCCGACGGTGGAAACTCTGTAACATTTTACAAAAATGCCGTGTCAAAAAGCAAAAACACACCCTTTCAGTAAATATATTTATTAAACTCTTGCGAAATAAGATATACCCTGTGCTGTAAAAAATCCCCTGCAATCAGCGGAATTTTCATCCGTTTTGCAGGGGGATTTTTTATAGTATTCAGTTTTTACAATCCGGATTTATTATAAGTCCTCTGAATGAATCGGCAGCATTTTTATTCAAAAAAACAATTTTTACGCTGTGTTTTGCCGTTGCACCGGAACAGACAAGATCTATATGTCGCTGGCTGAAATCGAAGTCAAATGTTGATGTCATTTTATGGAATAACTCACCGTCGAGATAAAATTCAACAGCGTTTTCACCGCTCTGTACATCAAAATCAATGCCGAGCATTGCGTTGTCAAAAGAATATTCGGCTTCATATGTTACATCATCTGTTCTTTTAAATTCATTAGCTCTTAAATATCTGAATTTATCGTAATTTCTTACTTCCGGGATAATCGGTTCCGGCAAGGAATAAAATCGTTCAATATTTTTGTTATATTCCGTTCTGATAACATCCATTACGGTTTCAAAATAAATTTTTTGTCCCTCATTATTCGGATGAACGCCGTCGGTAGTAAGATTGTCATACCCGATTTCCGAATTATTAAACGGAGTTATTGTATCAGCCGTAGGAATTTCATAATAATTGCAGACATCAATAATCTCCTGCATTACCGGTGTTATTGAACGTTGCGGTGATTCAAGGATTGAAATTATATCAATATTGTCATATTTTGTCCGAAGTGCCCTGATCATCGCCTCATAGTTTACCGAAACCCTGCCGTCATTCTGACCGTAGCAAAGAACAGCAAGATCATAATCTGTGCCGTCGGCAAAAACTTTTGAAGAAACGTATCCGCAGTAAGCACCGTTTCCTCCGAAAGAGACATTTCTGCAACGAAGTTTTACACCGTATTCCGATTCAACAGCCTCTTCCAAAAGTTGAAACCACAGTTGACCGTCATCTCCGCTGCAACCTTCCCCGATACTGTCGCCGATAATTAAAATATTGACTTCCGATTTATTTTTCAGTTTCTCATAAAAATCAAGGTCGTACACGTAACTTTCATTGGCGTCATAGTACTTTTTTTCAGTTGCCTTCCTGACAATAGTCGGGAGCGACATTACAGCAAAAACCACCGCAATGGCTATCGCAAGCAAACCGGAAAAAATTTTAATGCTCTTTTTGTTTTCCGAGTTAAGGTTTTTACAGGTTAAAACAGCCACAATACCGTACAGGACTACGATAACGGCAACAACGATATTGCCGGCAAGTTTATTAAGGTCTCCTTTGCCGATGATCGTATTGACTACAATCGCTAATCCCCAGAACACAGCCTCAACGACTGCGGCTCCGACTACAGCGGACAGGATATTTCTTTTCTTCGTGGCATTTTTGCCCGTATAGGAAAGAAAGAAGCCGGCAAAAGCACCTACAATGCTCACAAAAACAAGACTTAAAATAAATTTGCCCTGGTCCACCCATGCTACATAAGTCCTGTACAATGCGGCACAACTCAAAAAAATCAAAGCAGTATTTACAACAGGTACAGCAAATCTTACTTTTTTCATAATAAAACCCCACGAATTTTTTAGTTCAATATTACAACGTAAAACTATTCAGCCATAGCCTTTTCAAGCCTTGAAACCCACTTATCTATATCAGCAGGACGATATGTTTTCGGAATGGAACGGGCAACAACGGCGGCAGCAACACCTTTAAGAGCATATTTTGCAAGTCCGCCTATCATCTTACGGGATTTCAGAAGTTTTCCCGGTTTCTTTATCCACTCATTAAGAGGAATATCGCTTATCTTACCGCACATAACAGCTTTGATATCCTCATCCCTGACTGCACCGGATTCCATAAATCCCTTTAATTCATCATTGTCTGTTTCAAGTAAACCACGTTTAACCCAATCCAGCAGACAGCATACCGCACCGATTTCACGGAAATATCTCGCCTGATATTTCCACAAAGTTCTCATGCCCACCGATTTATCGTTAAGAACAGCCTCGGCAAGCATCTGACCGGCACGGATAGAATTTTCAATACCGTTACCCATAATCGGAATGGTCATAAATGCCGCATCGCCCACCGCCACATAACCTCGGAAAGCAAATCTCGGAAGCGGATATCTTACGGGAATTGACATTTCGGCACATCTTGAGTCAATAACAGAGTCCATAATGGGATTTTCCGATTTAAGATGAGAATAAAGGTCATCAAAATCCTCCTTACTCATCTTTCCTATCATACCCACAAGCACGTTAAGTTCTCCGGAGGGTTCGACACCGCACCAGGAAATACTCTTTTTGCCCTGATATTTAAGATACATCTTAAACTTTTCATTTTCGGGAAGTTCCGGAAAATCAGGTGTCTGACTGTAAATACCACGGTAAACATTGAAAACTTCGCTTTCACGGGGCATTTTCGTAACGCCCGCCTTATCAGGAAGTGAAGCACGGAAGGGAGAGAAAACTCCGCTTGAATCAATAACAAGGTCGGCTTCAATCTGTTCGCCCTTAACGGTAACGCCGATAACACGTGTTTTATCAAACAAAAGTCCTTCAACAGCAGTGTCGAAAATAACTTTCGCTCCGCTGTCCCTTGCTTCGGCAACAAGTTGTTTAGTGAAAGTATGCCTGTTTACGGACCAGTCAAGTCCGCCGGGCTCGTTATAAAGATAAAGAAGTTTTTGAGAACCGGGACCGATAAACGAAGGCGGGAAACCTTTGAAACTGTCCTCCGGCAACTTAATGTCCAAATCATCAAAAAGTTTGTTGCTGACACCGTCAAACCAGTCGATACCTATACTTTCTTCATCGCATTTTTCATAAACGGTTACATCTAATCCGCCGGCGGCAAGCAGTTTTGCTGCACGCAAACCGCCCTGACCGGCACCGATAACAATAATTTTTTTCATAATTTCATCTCACTTAATCAGTAACGGGATACCAGCATTTCCAGTCGATAGCAGTATGGAAATTTTCAAAATTAACACCTAACATGGTGCAGTGGTCAAGATAAATATGAACTACATAACCCCATGTACCGCTTTCCATTTTACCGGTTTTTGTATTGATTTTAACATTTTTTGCATACGCATTTGTATATTTAAGTGCAACGCTGTCTTCATCATATTTTACTTTGAGAAGTCCGAAATTATCTTCAACATAACCGATGAAATCGTCAATACCCTGAACAACATTTACAACGTGTCCTACGGTACCTTCATGTTCATCGCCCCTGGGACCGTCGATCTGCTCCTTCGGGTAAAGATTTATAACTATGTAATCGCCCTCTCTGTGTGCATCAGCCTTTTTCAGATCGGAAACTTTAAGATTCCAATATCCGCCCGTAAGTGCGGGATATGGCTGACTGCCTAATTTCATGGCAAGGTTTATGGGCTTTTTGAGAATTGATGCCTTACCGGGAAGGTCGCCGACAAGTTGGAAACGCTGATCGGTCTGAACGCCGTCATGATCCTCTTTTGCCATACCGGATTTGTAGCAATCAACTATCTGTTGCATTGTCCATTTTGAAGGATCATCCGAAATCTTTTTATAATTAAAATTCTTAACTTTGCTGTTGTCATCCTGTGTTGCGGGTGCTGTGGATTTTTCAGCCGTCTTTGCCTTTTTATCCTTTGAGTTTTTGGCATTTGCGGTGGCTTTTTCGCCATCCTCCGCAACGTCGGTTGAGTCCGCATCAACAACATCTTTCGGTTTTTCTTCATCGTTTTTTACAACTTCACTGCCGCTTTCATCCGTTTGAACTTCAAGTGCAGTTGTGGTTTCCGTTTTTTCTGTCAGTTCTTTTCCGCAGGATACAAGTGCAAGAAGCATTGACACCGCAAGAAATAAAGATACAATTTTTTTCATGGTAACTCCTCCAAACCATTCTTTTGGAATATTTTATCATAATAAAATTTCCATGTCAACCGGTTTAATCGAGCATAATAATTCTTAATAAATAAGGATTTGTCATTTAAATTCGGACTGATAAATAAATTAAAGCGGAGAATAAGTCAATGCATAATTCATAATTAAAATATTTGCACTATTTCGGCTTTGCAGAAATTTTGTACATCCGTTGCCGAAGTGGCAAAACTTGTTTTGACGGAGGGATTGTCGAAGTTTTAAATATAATAGATAACAGATAATAAATAACAAATAATAATTTCGGTTTAAATTATATTTTTTCGGAACGGTCAAGACCGTTCCCTACGATGTTTGATAAAATTTTTAAATTGTGCGTAGGGCATATTGTTTCATACGATATCACATTCAAAATTTTATTTCCGTGCATATATTATTTGCTGATTTTTGAATTTTGATAATGTAGGGAACGGTCTTGACCGTTCCGCTGATAAAAGTCGTGTTTAATTATGACTCCCTCTACACAAAGGAGCCGTGAAGTGCTGACGATATAATACTGCTAAAATTCAAAATTTTCAATAAAAATATTATTTCATACTATAAAAAATACTGCCA
>JAZUKF010000190.1:0-7193 GCA_045643165.1 Acutalibacteraceae bacterium
TATTAAAAGACGGTTATAAAAGAAAGTTTAATCTTTTATAACCGTCTTTTTTCTTAATTATTTAAGTATCCCTTTTACCGAAATGATAATGGTAAAAATCAGCATTTCCGTCTGAATTTATGCTATATAACGAAACGCCCAATTTATCCTCATTCCAGTATGAACCCTTACCGCTCTTGAGAGTATAGCTCAAACGAATACCGTTATAGAGTAATGAAAGGTCGTTGGTGTGGTCATGACCTGCAAGCATATTCTTTGTTGAACCCAACCTTAAAGCAAGGTCAAAGAAACCGTTGTTTCCTTCGGGAGAGCAAACTCCCTCACAGAGAGTACCGAAACAAGTATCGGTAAACTCGCTCTTCACCGTATATTTTACAACGCTTGATTCATCATTGACTTTATCACACATTAAATCTCTTGCCGTTCTGTATTCATATACGGGGATATGCATAAATACCGTACTTTCAACAGTTTTGCCGGCAACATCGCTTATGCCCTTCACTGCCCACTCGTACCAATCAAGTTGATTTGCCCAGAAATGGTCATAACCGATATTATCGGAACCGTCGGGATTTTTACCGTAATTGATTACGCCCGCTGCGGTATCGCCTGCATCGGAATGGGTATCCATCATAAACAGTGAATGAATAATTTTTCCGTTCTCCGTAATATTGATGATATAGTTTCCGTATCCCATATTACGGGGTCCGAATTTAAACAGACAATTTTTTGCGTTTAAAAGTACATAAGAATCCCATGCTTCGTTAATTCTTTTACCGTTACTTCCGTCATGATTACCCATAACGGGAGCCCAGGGAATATTAAAAGAATCAAGCAATTTAACCATTTCCAGATATGTAATTTCACCGCTTGCGTTATCACCTGTAAGAGTGATAAGATCGGGCTTTATTCTTTCAACGCATTTTGTGATAAGTTCCTTTGAATAATCACCGTCTTTGCTGAAAATATTACTGTCATTATGCTGGACATCGCCGAGGTTGAGAATTACAAAATCTTTTTCGGGCTTTTTTTCCAATTCAACAGCATAAGCCCTTGTGAATTTATCCGTCTTGCTCCATGTTTCAAAATAGGGATCAATTCCTGTATTCATGAAACTGAGATAAGGTGTGATAAGTTGCGTAACAGAAAGAAAAAACGCAACAATGAGTTTTAATATTGCCATAAAACTGCCTCCAAATTTTATATTTCCTTTTCAGGTCATTTCCATTATACCAAAAATCCGCTGAAAAGTAAACAATTTTTTTAAATAATACTATTCAGTTTATCAAGTTGTTTTTTGTATCTTTCAAAATCGAGAGGAACATTTCCCGCCGTATAATGATTGAAGCCCTTGCCTTTCGACGTTTGCCATTTTATTATAAACATACGCTTTTCGGAATAATAAAGAGGGAACCCGCCTATTCTTACGGTTGTGTTTGCAGGTGAAACAAAATCGCTTTCAAATACAATTTTCTCCGTATCCGCATCTGTTATTGTAACATTTCCCCTATATTCTTCAAGTGTATCATTACAGGCAAAAATCGGAAGATCCCATGCACTTATTTCCCCTGCGATAATCGCAAAAGGTGCCTGCGAACGCTTAATATAACTGTATGCAAGTTTTTTCGTGAAATAATAATCAACCACCGCATCCGACATCTGCGGCCAACCGTCAAGAAGATTCCACCATATAATTCCGGAAATTTTCGGTCGGCTTATTCTTGCACGCTCAACAAAAAATTTCATTGCTTCAGCCTGTGATATCTGTGAAGCGAGGATATAATCCTCCGCACTTTCGGGAACTTCACCGAAAAGCTGACGCACCTGTTTGTGCATAAGCATAACTCTGCCGTTATTCAAATTCACATCGGTTGAATGGAGATTCCATTCATCATTGTCAAAGTAGGGAAAAACTTTGTCCTCACTTATGAATTTTTTGATTGAATCAAGGGAGGGACAACCGTGATAACCGGTTTCGCTGACAAAATGAGCTTTGCTGTTTTTGTAGAAATCCACCTTGTAATACTCCCTTGCACCCCATAAATGAGCCTCCGACGGTATGAGAGTGCGGTCAGCAAAATTTTCACCCGTAATATAAGGTGAACTTGCAAGATACGGTCTGCCCACATCATTTTTATTTACCACATCGGGAATAACCTTACGTGTGATTATATTAGTATCCGGGTTTCTGCCCATATTTCTGTGGAACATATCAATTTCATTGTCTCCGCTCCAGAGAATAATCGAAGGATGGTTTCTGTATTCACGCACAATAAATTCCGCTTCTCTGCGTATTTCTTCAAGAAATTCCTCATCTTCGGGATAACTGTTACACGCCATGGCAAAATCCTGCCAAACCATAACACCGTTGTCATCGCAGAAATCAAAAAATTCCTTATCCTCATAAACATTTCCGCCCCAACAGCGAAGAATATTACATCCGATATCTTTCACAAGGGACAATGCCTTTTCGTAACGGCTTTTATCCCTGCTGTGGAACGCATCAAGAGGCACCCAGTTTGAACCTCGGCACATTACCTCAACACCGTTTATGATAAAACGGAATTTACCGTGATTACCGTCCGTATAATCGGTACGGTCAAGTTCAACAGTTCTCAGACCTATTCTGTGTTTTTCACTATGGATCAACTCACCGCATGAATAAATGTTGACGGTGGTATCATAAAGATTTGCTTCACCGTAACCGTAAGGCCACCAGAGTTTCGGATTTTCAATGCCGATATATTCTCTGGCTCCGATTTTCCATTTAGCACGGATTTTTTTATAAAACCTGCTTTCACCGCATTCACCGATAAATTCAAGTTCAACATTCTTAAAATCCGCATACTTGCTTTTAAGTTCGTATGCAACGGTAAATCCCTTTAAATCGGACTTGAAAAACAACTGCTCAAACTCGATTTTATCCCTGACTTCAAGTTTCACATCACGCCAAAGTCCCGACGTAACGGCACGGGGCATAATATCCCAGCCGAAACTGTGAGGCGGTTTACGCAGTGCGGTTGCGGTTGCGTTTAAACCGATATGTGCCGAAAAATAAATTGCGGAAATATCGTAGGGACGGTAATGAGCGTATGCCATGGGTGAAAAGATATGTACGGTAACGGTATTTTCGCCGTCAATCAGTTTATCTCCCACTTCAAATTCATGCCTTATAAAAGCATTCCTGCTTTCACCGATTTTTTCACCGTTGAGAAAGTATTCTGCAATACAGTCAACTCCGCAGAAAACAAGATAAACATTTTCACGTGTTTCCGGAGCGGTAAACTTTCTTTCATACCACCACTCAAAGCCTTCATATTTTTCCGTTTCAAAAATATTTTTACCCTTAAAAAGGTCTTTCGGCAAATAGCCCGCCGAAGATAAATCAAGTTGAACTTCACCGGGAACAGTGGCATTAAGGCTGATAAAATCACCGCCGCCCTCCTGCTCTCTCCCTTTCAGTTTCCATTCACCGTTCAGAGAAATGCTTTTCATACTACGTCTCCTTAAATGTTATGCTCCCCTACGTGTAATTGAGGATATCTTGATGCAAAAATATACTGCGGTTTATCCTCAAATTCCATTTTAAATACCGCAACACCGGCATATTTATCCGGGCAGTCCTCGGGAAGATTTTTAATTATCAAACGATGTTCAAGTGCTTCAAATTCAAGTTCTTCACCGGTTGACAGCAATGTGATTTTTTTCGGAGGAACAACATATCCGCCGATACCCACCTCCGATGAGCCTGACCAAATTCTGTTCCAAAGATAGATCGTATTGCCGTTTTGCGATTCGTATGTTACACCGTTACCGCCTATTCTGCCCTCAACACGAGGTAAGCCGTAAACACATTCGCCGTTTTCTTTCAACCATTTACCCACATTCAAAAGCGGTTCGATAACCTCCTCCGGAATAGAGCCGTCCGGCTTCGGGCCGATATTGAGAAGAAGATTTCCTCCGCATTCCACACATGTATTAAGCATGGTCAAAATTCTTTGAGGAGTATAACTGTACGGGGCTGCATAGTCGGAATTAACATATCCCCAACTTATTCCGTTAAAAGTCATACAGGCTTCCCAATCTCTTTCCATAGGTTTGATTGAACCTTCGGGAGTTCCGAAATCCTCGCTGAGACGACTGCGGTCATTGATGATAATATCGGGTTGAAGAGAGCGGAGTATCTGATTTCTGCGAAGAGAATCCCAGCCCTCTGCCGTCTCCATGGGGCAGGCAACATCATACCACAAAATATCAATTTTACCGTAGTTTGTAAGAAGTTCTTTATTCAGTTCGAGAATGTAATCAAGAAATCTTTCCCTTGCCCCGTTATCTGTCATACAATTAAATGCATCCGGATGATGCCAATCCATAAGCGAACTGTAAAATCCGATTTTCATATCATATTTTCTGCAAGCGTCAACGTACTCACGCACAACGTCAACATGGGCTGCACTGTTCATGGAATTGTAAGGATTTACCTTGGAATCCCAAAGGCTGAAACCGTCATGATGACGTGTTGTAAGAACAACATATTTCATTCCGGCATCTTTGGCAAGTTTTACCCATTTGTCCGCAGAGCCTTTCTGATAGTTGAAAGTATCAGCCAATTTTGCATATTCCTCAGGCGGGAAATTTTCGTCAACCTGAGCCCACTCGTTTCTGCCGATTTGGGAATAAAGTCCGTAATGAATGAACATTCCGAATTTAGCCGCACGCCACCATTTCATCCTTTCATCACGGGTTGATGCAATCTGCCTTTCATATTCCGGTTTACTTAAAATTTTCATTTTCCTACCTCCGTAAAGTGATTTTGTGTTCAGAATATATCCGCATTATACTTTACAGAAATTACATCAAAATGTCAAGGGAAACAAAAAAGTTGTTGAAAGACTTCCGAAAAAGTCCTTCAACAACGATGATTTTACCTTTTAAAACTTCTTAAAATCAGGATGCTTTTAACTGCAATTTAAGTTTATCGGCAATCATTGCGATAAACTCACTGTTAGTGGGTTTGCCCTTGGAATTCTGTATCGTATAGCCGAAGTAGGATGAAAGCACATCAACATCTCCCCTGTCCCATGCAACCTCAATGGCGTGGCGTATAGCACGTTCCACACGGGAGGGCGTTGTTTTAAAATTCTTCGCCACGGTGGGATAAAGCAGTTTCGTAACGCAGTTCATCATTTCATCGTCTTTGATTGAAAGCACGATCGCCTGACGGAGATACTGATAACCTTTAATATGAGCGGGAACGCCGATTTGATGCATGATTTCGGATATGACGATTTCCAGATCATCGCCTCTGTTTTTAGATAAAGATTTAACATTTTTACCGTCATCAAGCACCAGTCGGCGGATGCGTTGTGCAAGGATATTTATTTCAAAAGGCTTTATCATATAATAATCCGCACCTGCATTCAACAGTTCATTTTCCAAACGCTGATTGTCAACGCCGGAAACGGTTATCACAAAAGGTTTATCGGACATATTTTCCATTTCCTTCAACACACCCAGCCCGTCCAGATGGGGCATAAAGGTGTCCATGATAAGCACGTCCGGTGAAACGGTGCGTAATTTTTTCAATACTTCGTTTCCGTTCTTCGGAACAAGAACAACGTCGAAGCCCTGTGAACGCAAAGCACAAGCACTTTTTTCACCCTGACTTGTGCCTTCTTCTGCCAACATAACTTTAATTGATTTTTCCATATTGTCCTCCTAAAATAATAACAAAAATAGTATGTATAAAACGGATTGATTTCCATTTCTTGGTTATATTACCATTTATTACCAAATATTACAAGCCTTTTGTAAGAAAAAATTCCAATTTTTTCCAATTTTGTTAAATCAGACAACAAAGAAACTCAATTTTTGATGATTTACCGCAAAATTATACAGATATTTCGGAAACAAAAAAAACACTCAAACATTCAGTCCGAGCGTTTTTTACATTTACAGGTAATTCATCAATAATCATCATTACGAAAAGTTTGGAAATACTTATGAGCATAACTACCCATATGTATTCTGATTTTTTTCAGTCCGTCACAATCCTCGAAGGAATCATCCTCTATATACGTTACACTGTTGGGTACGGTGATACTATTCAAATTTACGCACCTGCAAAATGCTCTGTCGCAGATAGTTGTAACGCTATCCGGGATTATAATATCCCTCAATCCCGTACAATATTCAAAAGCAGACTCACCTATTACTTTTACGGAGCCGTCATCGGGAATAACGGAAGTGTTACAGCCTTGTATCAATTCGCCCGTTGATGTTTTAATAAGACAATTACCGTTACTGTGATATACCGGATTTCTCTTATCAACCGTAATGCCTGTCAAACCGGAGCAAAAGCAAAATGCACATATTCCGATACTTTTTACGTTGTACGAAATTGTAATTTCTTTCAGATTTTCGCAATCCGCAAACGCAAAATCACCGATAGTTGTTACGCTGTCCGGAATGGTAACACTTACGATTTTAGAAAAACTTTCAAACGCTTCTTTGCCGATGCTTGTAACACCAACCGGGATAACAACATCACCGCCGTCGCCGTTATATTTTTCCAGCACACCGTTTTTAATTACAAATTCTTTAATTTCACTCTGATTTGATACGACTTCGATTTCGTTTTCTTCAGCATAACTTTCAGCAAAACTTCCGTGGGGTGTGATAACGGTTAGTTTATCGCAACCTAAAAATACATCCTCACCGATATATTTCACTGTGTCCGGGATAGTAACACGTCGCAATCCACTGCAAAAATGAAATGCCTCATCACCGATAGTTGTAACACCCTCCGGGATCACAATGCTTTCCAACTTATCACAATCTGAAAATGCATAGTCAGAGATACTTGTAATGCCGTTCTTCGGTTTTACTTCCGACGGGCAGATCCCTTTATAATCATAAAGCGTTTTTCCCGCATAAATCAATCCTTCCGGTTGATTTGAATACCATGCCGTATTACTGAACGCACCACTGCCGATTTTTGTTACACTATCGGGAATTACGATATTTTTCAGTTTGTTACATTTATAAAACGCATTGTCGCCGATAGTTGTAACGCCCTCCGGAATTATAACGCTTTTCAGTTTTTCACATCTGGCAAACGCCTCATCACTGATAACCTTTACCCCCTCCGGGATAACAACTTTACCGCCTCTGCCGGTATATTCTTCCAGCAC
>JAZUKF010000191.1:0-12352 GCA_045643165.1 Acutalibacteraceae bacterium
CATTTAAGACAACAGACGATAGACGTATAGATTTTTGCAATTTTTCGGCTTCACTCAATCCCATAAAGATTTAATAAAATTTTAAAGTAGAGCGTAGGGAACGGTCTTGACCGTTCCGCATTTAAGACAGCAGACAACAGATGATAGACGTATAGATTTTTGCAATTTTTCGGCTCCGCTCAATCCCGTAAAGATTTAATAAAATTTTAAAGTTGAGCGTAGGGAACGGTCTTGACCGTTCCGCATTTCAGGCAGCAGACAATAGATTAACAGATATATAGATTTTTACATAGTTTCAGTATAGCCGAAAATTGAAGAAATCGGTATTGTTTTCCGGAACGGTCAAGACCGTTCCCTACAATGTTTGATATAAATTACAAATTGTGCGTAGAGCAGGTGCTTGCTCCTGCCGTTCAGACAGCAGATAGTCAGATGATAGACGTATAGATTTTTGCAATTTATCGGCTCCGCTCAATCCCATAAAGATTTAATAAAATTTTTAAGTCGAGCGTAGGGAACGGTCTTGACCGTTCCGCATTAAGACAGCAGACAATAGATTAACAGATATATAGATTTTTGCATAGTTTCAGTATAGCCGAAAATTGAAGAAATCGGTATTGTTTCCCGGAACGGTCAAGACCGTTCCGAAAAATATTGTTTAAACCAAAAGCAATATACAATCCCATAAGGCATATCCTATATTGTTTTGTGATATTTTTTTGTTTTACGGCATAATTATTTCCGAAAGGGGAGATAATTATGAAGAATATTACAAAAAGAATTTTAAGTATGGTCATATCACTTTTATTTTTATCCGTGCCTTTATGTGCGTTTGCGGAGAATGACACAAATCTTCCGGTTGAAATCAAAGCAAAATCCGCTATACTTATGGATTGCACAACAGGTAAAGTCCTTTTAAAATATAACGAACATGAGAAATTACCTCCTGCATCCGTGACAAAAATTATGCCTATGCTCCTTTTTGCCGAAGCCATTGACAGGGGAGAAATGGCATTAAGCGATATCGTAACCGTTTCCGCAGATGCCGCAAAGAAAGGCGGTTCTCAGATTTGGCTGAAAGAGGGAGAAAAAATGACGGTGGACGAACTTTTCAAAGCCGTTGCCGTTGCAAGTGCAAACGATGCCTGTACTGCATTGGGGGAACATATCACCGGTAGTGAATGTGCCTTCATTCAGTTGATGAACAACCGTGCGAAGGAGTTGGGCATGAATGATACCACCTTTGTTAATTGCAGCGGACTTGACGATACCGATACAAATTTGACCTCCGCTTACGATATTGCTCTTATGTCTGCGGAAACCATGAAGCATAAGGATGTTATCACACGTTACACAACAATATGGATGGACTCCTTGCGAAAGGGCAAAACAGAACTTGTAAACACAAATAAGCTTGTACGTTTTTATAACGGTACAACCGGACTGAAAACAGGCACGACTTCAAAGGCGGGATGTTGTTTAAGTGCCACCGCTTTGCGTGACGGACTTCACCTCTGTGCTGTTGTTATGGGTTGCGAAAACAGTAAAGATCGATTTGAAACCGCTAAAAGAATGTTAAATTGGGGTTTTTCAAATTATGCCGTAATAAATCCGAAAATTGATGCAAAACTTATTACTCCCGTTTCCGTTTTAAAGGGTGAAAAAGAATCCGTCATTCCTGTTGTGGAGGAAGTATCTCCTTTACTTGTTAAAAAAGGAAATGAAAATAAAGTCAAACAAACAATAACTTTATCTCTTAATGTAAATGCACCCCTTGAAAAAGGTCAAATTCTCGGAAAAATTGAATTTACCCTTGACGGTACTCTTTTGGGTAAAACGAATATCATCTCTGCGGAATATGTTGATGTTCTTCGTCTGCCCCTGGCTTATAAGCGACTTTTGATGAAAATTGTATAAAAATAGTGTGAATTTTTTACGGAATTTTAGTTATTTTAAAATAATGCTTGCAATATTTAAAAATATGGTGTAAAATAAAGATACAAACAAAGCAAAGGACTGACAATAGCGACTATGAATTTAAAGTTAAACACAAAGTATGCTGAAAATTTTGTAAAACCTCAGGATTTAATGAAAATTTCCGCCGAAGTCGAGAAAGCACATAAGATGCTTCATGACGGTACGGGCGAAGGAAATGATTTTCTCGGTTGGGTTGACCTTCCCGAAAATTATGACAGGGAAGAATTTGAAAGAATTAAAAAATCCGCCGCTAAAATCAAATCTGATTCCGACGTTCTTATCGTAATCGGCATAGGCGGTTCATATTTAGGTGCAAGAGCAGCGATTGAATTCTGTAAAAGTCAGAATTACAATCTTCTTAAAAAAGATACTCCCGATATTCTTTTTTCGGGAAATTCAATCAGTGCATCCGCACTTAATGAAATTGTTTCTCTCTGTGATGGAAGGGATTTTTCCGTAAATGTAATTTCAAAATCCGGTACCACCACGGAACCTGCAGTGTCTTTCAGAGTTTTCAAAAAGCTTCTTGAAGATAAATACGGCAAGGACGAGGCGAAAAACAGGATTTATGTAACCACCGATAAGGCGAAGGGTACTCTCAAATCCCTTGCCGACAGGGAAGGCTACGAAACATTTGTTATTCCGGATGACGTGGGTGGCAGATATTCCGTACTCACAGCTGTTGGACTTCTTCCCATCGCAGTTGCGGGAATTGATATTGACCTGCTCATGAAGGGTGCTAATGATGCGAGATTATCATTCCTTGATACTGATATTGAAAAGAATGATTGTTACAAATATGCCGCTATGAGAAATCTTCTTTACAGAGGCGGAAAAAATATTGAAATGTTCGTAAGTTATGAGCCTTCATTTACAATGATGAACGAATGGCTGAAACAACTTTTCGGCGAAAGTGAAGGAAAGGATTTAAAGGGAATTTTCCCGGCATCTGCGGTGTTCTCAACTGACCTTCATTCAATGGGACAGTACATCCAGCAGGGTGAAAGACATCTGATGGAAACGGTCATTACCTTTAATGAGGAGGAAAATGATCTTATCATCGGCACGGATCCGGAAAATCTTGACGGACTTAATTTCCTTTCCGGCAAGCCTATGTCTTATGTAAACAAGACGGCATTTGAGGGAACGATTCTTGCTCATACTGACGGACAAGTTCCCAACATGGTTGTTGAACTTGAAAAACGTGATGAATATGCACTTGGTGAAATCATCTATTTCTTCGAGAAAGCATGTGCCGTCAGCGGTTATATTCTCGGCGTAAATCCCTTCAATCAGCCCGGGGTTGAGGAGTATAAAAAGAATATGTTTGCTCTTCTCGGAAAGCCCGGCTATGAGG
The DNA here is from genome assembly GCA_045643165.1 of Acutalibacteraceae bacterium. Taxonomy (GTDB): domain Bacteria; phylum Bacillota; class Clostridia; order Oscillospirales; family Acutalibacteraceae; genus SIG575. The sequence goes on from JAZUKF010000191.1 coordinate 3,335, forward strand.
AAAACAAGGCCGCACTTGAAGCAAGACTTAATAAGTAAAAAATATACAATCGGTTGTAAGGCGAAAGCCTTTACATATATTCTCCGTTGAACGGAAAATTAAAAGGAGTTGTTATTATGGTAACATTGATAATCGGACGTAAAGGTTCGGGAAAAACAAAGAAGTTAATCCAGGCGGTTAATGAAGCACTTAACGCATCAAACGGTAATGTAATCTGCGTTGAACAGGGTACTCAACTCAGAACAGATATAAATTACAGAGCAAGACTTATTTCCACAAATGAATATTCCGTATGCGGATATGATGCTTATTACGGATTTTTAAGCGGAATTTGTGCAGGTGATCATGATATTACCGATATTCTTTGTGATGCAACGCTCAGAATAGGCGGCCGTGATTATAATGAACTTGCTGAATTTCTTAAAAAGGTTGAAAGTTTGTCTGCTTTGACGGATAAGAACTTCACATTCACTGTTTCCGCAGATGAAGATGAACTTCCGAAGGAAATTTTTGAATTCTGTAAAAAGGCTGAATAAATCAGAAGTTATCCGGACTGTTACTGTTTTTCGGTAACAGTCCTTTTTAGATAATGAAAAATTTTGAAAAAATGATAAAAAAACAGAAAAAATATCTTGACAAAATTTAAACTGCCGTATATAATATTATGTACGTAAAACTGAGGTGAATTATGCTTATTGAGCTTGAACCGATTTTTAACAATATCGGAGAACAAAAGTCTTTTGACTATACTATTGACTTTTCAAATCAGGAATTTAACTGCGTTTTTCCATTCAAAACGCCTGTTATGGTAAAAGGCGTTGTAAAAAATGCAGCGGGAATTGTTGTTTTGGAGTCAGATGTTACGGTTACCTATGACGGTCCGTGCGACCGTTGTGGCGAGGAGATCGAAAAAAACTTTGATTTTTCATTTTCTCATACTCTTGTTCAATCACTCAATGACGAGGAAAACGATGACCTCATGCTTGTTGAGGATATGCACTTTGATGTGGATGAAATCATTTTTGAGGACGTTTTTCTATCGCTACCAACGAAGATTCTCTGCAGTGATGAATGTGCCGGGGTTTGTCCGCAATGCGGTAAAAATCTCAATTCCGGCAAATGCGATTGCCAAAAGACCATTGACCCTCGTCTTGAAGTTTTAAGGCAGTTGCTTGATGAAGAATAAATAATATAATTTAATTTTTATGAGGAGGCACCGACATGGCTGTACCGAAAAGAAGAGTATCAAAGGCAAGAAGAGATAAAAGACGTTCAAGTGTTTGGAAGATGAAAGCTCCCGAGCTTGTAAAGTGTCCTTCCTGCGGTGAATATACTGTTCCCCACAGAGTTTGCTCAAAATGCGGTAAGTATAAGGGCATCGAAGTAGTTAAGGTTGATGACTAAACCTATTAGCAGGTAGAGAGGGATTGACTTCTCTACCTTTGTTTTTTATATAAGGCGGTGAGAGAATGTCTGTTGAAATCAAAAATGTACTGAACAAGTCAAAGGCGTATAAAAAACGTCTAAAAGCAGGGGATAAGTTGCTTGCGATAAACGGTAATGAAATCAATGATATTCTTGATTACAGCTTTTATTCCAAGGAGGAAAAACTTCTTCTTGAAATAATAAATTCAAAAGGAAAAATCAAAAAAAAGACTGTCCGCAAGGAAGAGGAAGAGGATTTGGGGCTTGAATTTGAAACGTATTTAATGGATAAGCAACATTCTTGTAAAAACAAATGCGTTTTTTGTTTTATAGATCAACTTCCGAAAAATATGCGTTCAAGCCTTTATTTTAAGGATGACGATTCGAGAATGTCATTCTTTTTCGGCAATTACATAACTCTCACTAACCTGGATGACAGCGATATTGACCGTATAATCAAAATGCACATCAGTCCGGTCAACATTTCCGTTCATACTATGAACCCGGAACTTCGTGTTAAGATGATGAAAAATCCCAATGCCGGAAAAGTGCTTCAATATGTTAAACGCCTTGCGGATGCGGGAATTAAACTCAATACACAACTTGTGCTTTGTCCCGGTCTGAATGACGGAAAGGAACTTGAATACAGTATCGAAAAACTGTCGGAATTTTTTCCTGCGTTGCAGAGCATTGCCGCCGTACCGGTGGGACTTACGAAACACCGTGATAACCTTGAAAAACTTGAAATGTATGATAAAAGCGGTGCCGAAAATGTTATTGATATAATTGAAAAATATTCCCGAAATTTCCTTGAAAAATACGGTAGCAGACTTGTTTTTGCCGCCGATGAGTTTTATCTTAAAGCCGAAAGGCAGATGCCGAAAGCGGAGGAGTACGAGGATTTTCCTCAAATCGAAAACGGCGTAGGAATGTGGCAGGATTTAAGAACCGCATTTCTTGATGCGGTAAATTCCGAAACGGGAAAAGCATCTGACACAGTAAAAATCATTGCCACAGGCGAAGCCGCATTTCCTCTGATGAAGGAATTATCTGAAATTGTATGTAAAAAATTCGGTGCAAAAATCGAGGTTGTTAAAATCATCAACAGATTTTTCGGTGAAACCGTCAGCGTTGCCGGGCTTATCACAGGCGAAGATTTAACAGAACAGCTTAAAGGTAAAAAATGTGATGAACTTTTGATTTCCGCAACTATGCTCCGCAGTGAGGGAGATATGTTCCTTGACAGTATGACAGTTGAAGAAGCGGAAAAAATATTGAATATGAAAATAACCGCCGTTCATAACGACGGATATGAATTGCTTGAAAAAATGCTTTCGTAGAAAGGGGAGAATGAATATGGTGAAACCCGTTGTTGCCATTGTAGGCAGACCGAATGTGGGCAAATCCACTCTTTTTAATAAACTTGTGGGACAGCGTTTGTCAATCGTTGATGACACTCCCGGTGTTACGAGGGACAGAATTTACGGCGATTGTGAATGGCAAAGATACAGTTTTCTTTTGGTAGATACGGGAGGAATTGAGCCTGTATCCGATGATATAATTCTCGTTCAGATGAAAAGACAGGCGGAACTTGCCATTGACAGTGCAGATGTTATTGTGCTTGTAACAGATATGAGAACAGGTGTTGTTGCCACCGATGAAGAAGTGGCATCAATGCTTCAGAAAAGCGGAAAACCCATAATCCTTTGTGTAAATAAATGCGATACGGTGGGAGAGATGCCTGCTGAATTTTATGAATTTTACAATCTTTGTCTTGGGGATCCTATTGCGGTTTCCTCCGTTCACGGACATGGTACAGGCGATTTGCTTGATGAAATTTGTAAATATTTGCCTGAACAGGATGATGAAGAAGATGAAGATGACCGCATTAAGGTTGCCGTAATCGGTAAGCCGAATGTGGGTAAATCCTCGTTGGTAAACAGAATTTCCGGTCAGGAGAGGTCCATTGTTTCCGACATTGCGGGTACAACAAGAGATGCCACCGACACAGTGGTGGAAAACGAGTTCGGCAATTTTGTTTTCATTGACACAGCAGGGTTAAGACGAAAAAGCCGTGTTGATGATGCCATAGAAAAATACAGTGTAATAAGAGCAAAAATGGCGATTGAAAGAGCGACTGTATGTGTTATCATGATTGATGCCGCAGAAGGTTTTACAGAGCAGGATTCCAAGGTTGCGGGACTTGCTCATGAACAGGGAAAAGCGTGTATTATAGCCGTAAACAAGTGGGATAAGGTTGAAAAAGACGGCAGGACGATGGATTCATACCGTAAAAAATTGATGAACGATTTTTCGTTTATGTCCTATGCACCGATTATTTTCATCTCCGCAAAAACAGGGCAGAGAATTGACCGCCTTTATGAACTTATTAAGTTTGTTGATACGCAGAATGCCATGAGAATTTCAACAGGAAAACTTAATGATGTTCTCGCTTCCGCCACGGCAAGAGTACAGCCTCCCACGGATAAAGGCAGGAGGCTTAAAATTTATTATATGACACAGGCTTCCACAAGACCGCCTACGTTTGTATGCTTTGTAAACAGAAAGGATTTGTTCCATTACAGTTACCAAAGATATATTGATAATCAAATTCGTGAAGTTTTCGGTCTTGAAGGAACTCCTACAAATTTCGTCATCCGTGAAAGAGAAGAAAAATAGTATATTATAAAGACTGAAATTACCGAAAAATTTTAAATTAAGTTTTTCGGTAATTTTTTATCGGTGTCTTTATTTTATCCTTCTGAAAACGGGAATGTTTTCAGATGTAAACGATATATGACCGTTTTTGACTTTTTCGTTTGTAAAGTAATTTACCCATTCACCCTCCGGAATATAAATCTCTCTCGTATCGCTTGTGAAGTCGGTAAAGGGGGCTACAAGCAGGTCATCGCAGAACAGATATTCATCTGAGATATCGTATGTTTCGCTGTCGTGTGTGTAGTCCATAACCAACGCTCTTACCGGAGGTATGCCGGTTTCACGGTATTTGTCAAAGGATTTTTTAAGCATGGGAATAATTTTTTTGCGTTCATTAAGAACGGAGCGAACCTCGTCAAGACAGTCAAATTCAAGCCACGGAATATTCGGACAGTTCCATGCGTTAATGAGGCATTGTACGGAAAAAGTAACCATTTGCAATCTTCTGATAAGTTCTTTTTTGGTGGAACATCCCCTTACTTCCGGTGCCCACAGTATTCCGGAAAATCCGGAGTTTACAACGCCTGTTAAAAAGTCTTTTATGTTTGAGAGGTCACTGTACAGTACGAAGGGATACTTTGAAGCAAGCGCACCAATACTTCTTATCTCGGAAAATGTGGGTTTGCCGTCAAGAGATTGCATCATCGTTTTACAGTAAAGCGTGCCGAACAGGTTGTGATATTGGTCGCCGTCAAGTCCCGACGGGAATTTTGTATGATTTGGGAAAGTCCATCCGCCTGTGTAGTCGCTTCCGTCACATTCGTCCGCTTTAAATCCGTCAATTCCCATGGAAATGAGGTTTTCTCTGTGGTAAGATGAGAATATTTCTCTCGCCTCAGGTATGGAAAAATCCGGAACAAGACCTTCCCAAACACAGTAATCACCGCTGTATGGCAGAATTTCATCATGGAAATCGCAGTCAGGATGAACAAATGCGTGTTCCCACAGATTTATATGATATCCCATATCTTTAAGGGTTTTAACGAACTTTTTCGGCTCCGGAAATCTTTCTTCATTCCATTTGTATGTACATGAATATGCGTGGGTGTGCCATCCGGGTTCAACGCCTATAATATCGCAGGGAATATCATTATCCCTCATATATTTTGCAACATCCGTTATTTTATTACAGTCATATCCGCCGTTGCAACGGTACAAAACGCCTAATCCCCATTCCGGCACATCACATCCGCCGCCTGACATCATATTGTATTGAGCAACTATATCCGTAATCGTATTACCTTCAATCACATAAAAATCTATACCTCGACTTACGGGAATACAGACTGACATTATCACGTCATCGGCAGATTTTTTTGCGGAATATAATTCATTTTCTGAGAGTAAAACTTCATATTTTTCATCTGTTGATTTAGAGTCGGGAGTTTTAATTCCGCAGTAAAACTCGGCATATCTTGCGGTATCAAAATAAATGCCGTAACCTTTATTCGTTACAAAAAACGGAACCGGAGCATGGCTGTCGCCTGTGGCTCTCGGTGCATCTGCATTACAGCGAACGGTTACTTTGTTGCCGTATTCGTTGAATTTGTAAAGTTGCAGACCGAAGCCGTATATATATGTGTCCGGCGAAATGGTAAACTCAATACAGCATCCGTTTGAGGTTTGTCTGAATGAAAAATCAGATGTTTTGAATGAAACGTCTGTCTCTCTGTAATTGAAACCGTCGCAGTATAAAGACGGGACGTGTTTTTCCGGGGTGCCGAAAGTAAATTTTTTCATAATGTTGCTCCTTTTATTCGGGAATTATGTTTGTATTATAAAATATTTGTCTGCTGTTTTCAATATATTTTTGATAAAACTTAAAAACAAAAAATTAACTGCGAAAATAATTGACATTTTTATTGTTTTATGCTATTATATCCGTAATTTAATACGTCAGGGGTGCTGTTTTACGGCTGAGATTATACCCTTCTAACCTGTTCGGTAATGCGAGTGTAGGAAGATGATATGTGAAATTATGCCACCCTTATTTTCAGGGTGGCTTTTTGCTGTTAAATGAAAGTACATTACGGGCATATAATATTATTGTTAATTTCGATTGTGAGGTTTTGATTTTTGACAAAAAATTTACAAAAAGTAACTGATAAAATCGCACCTGTAACGGCGGGAATTGCAGTAATTCTTATCTGGCATTTTTTGTCCGGCGGTGATTTTATCCCTTCCTATATGCTTCCGTCGCCTTTGACGGTTTTAAAAGCCTTTGTTAATAATATTGACGTTATGCTTAAACAGAGTGCCGTAACATTGCAGGAGGCAGTCTACGGACTTTTGATAGGAATTGCTCTTGCTTTCGTTACGGCGGTATTGATGGACAGATTTTCTTTCCTCAGAAAAGCGATTTATCCCATACTTGTGATAACTCAGACTATTCCCGCAATCGCCGTTGCACCGCTTCTCGTGTTGTGGATGGGTTTCGGTATGGCACCGAAAATTACGCTTGTTGTTGTTACAACATTTTTTCCCATAACCATCGGTTTGCTGAACGGCTTTGAGAGTATTGATGAAAATGCCGTTTATCTTATGAAATCAATGAATGCCGATAATTTTCAGATTTTCCGTTATGTAAAACTTCCCAATGCAATTCCGTCCTTCTTTTCGGGACTGCGTATTTCCGCTGCTTATGCGGTTGTGGTTGCAGTCGTTTCGGAATGGCTGGGAGGTTTCGAGGGATTAGGCGTATATATGACAAGGGTAAAAAAAGCATACGCTTTTGATAAAATGTTTGCGGTCATTATTTTTATTTCACTTGTCAGCCTTCTGTTGATCGGCATTGTTGCCCTTTTGGAAAAAATATCAATGCCGTGGAAAAATAAGTTCTCTGAAGTAAGAAAGGATTAAAATGAAAAAAATATTATCTTTTATATTGGCACTTGTCCTTGCAGTTTCACTTGTGTCCTGCGGAAAGGATAATAAAAACACTTCTTCCGCAAAAATTATATTCTGCCTGGACTGGACACCGAACACAAATCATACAGGCGTGTATGTTGCATTGGCAAAGAATTACTATAAAGATGCAGGGCTTGATGTTACAATCGTTCAACCTGCGGAAAACAGTGCGGTTCAGTCCTGTTCTGCCGGTCAGGTACAGTTTACGGTTGATGCACAGGACACTCTTGCGGCGGCATTTGCATCCGATACCCCCATGAATGTTACTGCTGTCGCCGCAATCATTCAGCATAATACATCCGGCATAATGTCGCTGAAAGGACAGGGGATGGAAAGACCGTCCGGTATTACGAATAATACCTATCTTACATTGGATTCACCCATTGAATTGGCAATAATGAAAAATGTTGTGAACAATGACGGCGGAGATTGGAGTAAGGTAAAGGTAATACCGAATAACGTTACCGATGAAGCACAGGATATAAAAGCAAATCCGAACCATGCAATATGGGTGTTCAGCGGGTGGGGTAAAGTTAATGCGGATGTAAATAATGTTGATACGGACTTCTTCCTTTTTAATGATATAAATAAAATTTTTGACTATTATACACCGGTAATCATTGCGAATAACGATTACCTTAAAGACCATCCGGATGAAGCGTCAAAATTTATGGAAGCCACAAAAAGAGGATATGAATTTGCGGCAGAATACCCGGAGGAAGCGGCACGGATCCTTATTGATGCCGATGAAACAAAGTCCCTTAACGGATGCGAAAAACTTGTTACAGAGTCGCAGAAAAGGTTGTCAAAGGAATATATTTCCGATGCGAAATGCTGGGGATATATAGAGCCTGCACGCTGGAACGCATTTTATGATTGGCTTTATGAAGAAAAAATTATTGATAAAAAACTTCCTGCCGGCACAGGATTTACCAACGATTATTTGAAATGATATGAAAGAAATACTGAAAGCGGAAAATATAAATAAATCTTTTGGGGAAAAACGTGTATTGCAGAATGTTTCCTTAACGCTTAACAAAGGCGAAATTGTCAGTTTGTTAGGTGTCAGCGGAAGCGGAAAAACCACGCTTTTCAATATTCTGTCGGGGATTTTATCTCCGGACAGCGGTAAGGTGTTTTTTGAGGGAAAAGACATTACCTCAAAGCCCGGCAATATCAGTTATATGCTTCAAAAAGATTTACTGTTTCCTTACAGAAAAGTAGCAGATAATGTTGGTTTGCCTTTGGTTATCAACGGCAAAAGCAAAAAGGAAGCGAGAAAAATTGCAGAGCCTTATTTCAAAATATTCGGTCTTGAGGGTTGTCAGATGAAATATCCTGACGAACTTTCCGGAGGAATGAGGCAGAGAGCGGCACTTTTGCGGACATATCTTTCCTCAAAGGGTGTGGCACTTCTTGACGAGCCTTTCTCTGCACTTGATACAATAACAAAGAGTAAAATTCATAAATGGTATCTGGGTGTAATGAAAGAAATAGACCTTTCAACCGTATTTATCACTCATGATATTGATGAGGCGATTTTGCTTTCTGACAGGATTTACATTCTTTCCGGCTCACCCGGTACGGTAAAAGAGGAAATTATTATCAGCGAAAAAAAGCCGAGAGATGATGATTTTAATCTGTCGGAAGAATTTTTGATTTATAAAAGGAAAATAGTTGAAGCATTGCATTTATAAAATGAAAAATCAGAATTGTGTTGACTAATGCCGGATACTGTAATATAATAAAGGAAACTGCTTGAAAAGAGAGATCGTATGGTTAAAGATTTAACAAAAGGCAACCCGATAAAACTGATATTTTCTTTTTGTATGCCCTTGATGTTGGGACAGTTTTTTCAGCAGTTTTATAATATGGTTGACAGCATTATCGTGGGGAAATTTGCCGGTACTCCGGAATTGTCCGCAGTTGGTTCAACGGGGGCAATCAGTTTTCTTGTTATCGGTTTCG
>JAZUKF010000192.1:0-16283 GCA_045643165.1 Acutalibacteraceae bacterium
ATGGAGGCAATCAGAGCCCAGGGCGTTTTCGATATTTCGGAAATCGGTTATGCCGTTGTGGAAACGAACGGTTCATTGAGCCTGTATCTGAAGGAGGACAAGCAGCCCCTTACCCCGTCGGATATTGATTGTCAAACGGAAGATAAAGGTGTTCCATCGGTGGTGGTAAGCGACGGAAAACTTGTTAAATCCGGTTTTTCCCTTTGCGGAACAAGTGAAGAGGAGATTTTGAAAAGGCTTAAAAAGAAAAAATATTCCCTGAATGAAATTTTAATTATGACACTTGACAAAAAGGGGAATGAAGTAATAATTCCGAAGGAGAAAAAGAAGTGAAAAGATTGGTCTGTTCGTTGATTATTTTTTTGTTTACCGTAATTCTTTCTGTTCTTTCCGCATTTAACGTAAATAAAAGTGCGAAAGAAATAAGTGATGAAGCGGATTATTGCATTTCGGCGGAAAATTCTCAAGAGGAAGCGAAAAAAGTTATTGAACTTTGGAACAAAAATAAAATTTTGTTTTACCTTTTCAGTGAAAAAAGCAATCTTGATGAAATACAGAAAAATATCACCCGCCTTGAAAAAGAAAATATCTGCGAAACAAGTGAAGTAAATAGTATTCTGAAAAAAATAAAGGAATCTGTCGGCAAGATTTCCGAAAATGAAAAAATCTCTTTTTACAGGATTTTCTGAAAATTTTAAGTTTACTTCCTGAAATTTTTGATTTGGAAAATAAAACATTTTCCGAAATAATCATTTTTGGTTTTATACAAAAAAAGATTATTGTATCTTTATTGTTTATGATTTTTTTTGTTGCTTTTTTCATAAATGTATGTTATAATTTTAAACTGTAAAATATATTACTATGCAAAAGTGAGGAAATATTATGACAAGTAAGAGATTGATAGAAGCATTGATACAGTTTATTCCGCTTATTGTTTTAAGCACACTTGTTTTCGGTATTGTGGGCGGTTATTACTATTATTTCATGTGTGATACTCAATATACCGCAACAACAACATTCTATGTTATGGATTCCGAAACAAAAAACATTAACGATAATAATGATAATTCCAATAACATAAATTCCGCATCCCTTTCATTTTACGGAATGTTGGCAAAGGACTATTCTGTTCTCGCCACAAGCCGAAGCGTTACCATGACGGTTTCAAATAATCTGGGAATGAATTCCCTGGCAGGCTACGGAATTTCAATTTCACAGCAAAACGAAACACGTGTTATGAAATTGACGGTCAGCGGAACGGACCCGTTGAAGGCGGTTGAAATTGCCGATGAAACGGTTAAGGTTTTCACCGAAAAGGTTAAAGCCACCATCGGTGTTGAAAACGTAAATGTTATCGACTACGCTTACATTCAGGCGACAGGTCCCAACAGAATGAAGAATACGTCAATTTGTGCTTTTGCGGGTATGGTTATTCCCGTTGCAATAGTAGTTCTTAAGGAATTCCTTGATACAACATTGCGTACGGTTGACGATGTTGAACAGGTACTTGAAATTCCGGTTCTTGCACAGGTTAACAGAATCAGAAGCAGTTCAGGCAAAAAAACAGCCAAGTCCAAAAAAGAGGACGGCAAATCAGACGAAAAGCAGTCTGAGGAAAAGAAATCAAAGTAAAAATTGTCTGAAAACTAATTCCAAACTGAAACAAGAGGAGATTTATTATGAGTAAAATAAAAGATTTAACCCGGAAATTATTAGGTACAAAGAAGAGCGACAGTTATTATTACGGTTACGGTTACGGCGGTTACGGTGATTACGGTTATAACAGCTACGGCGGTTACGGCTACGGTGGTTACGGTTACGGCGGATACGGTTACGGCGGTAAATACGGTTACCGTTACAGAAATACAAAAATACATGAATCTATCAAAACATTAAGAAGTAATATCCAGTTTGCTGGAATTGATAATCCCATAAAGACCATTGCCGTTTCAAGTAGTGTTCCCAGTGAAGGAAAAAGTACAATTTCTTATTTCCTTTCAATCGAAATGGCTAAGGCGGGCAATAAAACTCTTATCGTTGAATGCGACTTAAGACGTCCCACCCAGGCTAACCTTTTCAAACTCAGACCGAAGTTAGGTCTTACGAAATATCTTTCGGGAGAATGTACTCTTGAGGAGGCGGCTTCTCCCACAAATACGGAAAATCTTTACTTCCTTGACGTTGATGCAAAGGTAGTAAATCCGGTTGAACTTTTAGGTTCCGAAAAATTCAAGAACGCAATGGCTGAAATGAAGGAAAAGTTCGATATAGTTATTTTCGATACACTTCCTCTCAGTCAGTTCATCGAGGGTGCTTTGATTGCCGCAAATACCGATGCTACGATCATGGTTATCCGTGCAGGACGTGTTCCCGCAAAGCAAATCAAGTCATGTATCGAACAGCTTGATAAGGCAAACGCAAATATTATCGGTGCCGTTCTCAATGATGTTGATGATAAAAAAGGCTTTGGATATTACAATTATTACAGTAAATACAGAAAGTATTCAAACAGTTATAAAAACGGTTACGGTGATTACTACGGCTATAACGGAAAATATTCTTATGACGATTATTATTCTTATGTTACCGATGACGGAAGAGAAAGAGAAACGGTAGACATCAAGAGTGAGCCGAAGAAGGATGCAAAGGCCGAAAAAAAGTCTGAAAATGATAAAAAATAAATTATCAGGCGGTAATGAAAAATGATTGATATCCACAGTCATATCCTTTTCGGCGTTGATGACGGTTCAAAATCTTTTGAGGAATCCGTCGAAATGCTTAAAGAGGCTAAGAAAATCGGATTTGATACCATTGTTGCCACTCCCCATGTTATGAGAGCACATTATGATAAGAGTTTGGTTGAGGAGAGTATGCGTCAACTTCGTCCCGTTGCGGAGGAGATGGGTATCAGATTGGTGCAGGGCTTTGAATATAATCTTTTCGCATTAAGCGATGACGGTATTGAAGGAGCCATGCAGTATTGTACAGAGGGAGAAAATGTTATTCTCGTTGAATTTAAAACCGGTACGTTCCCTGCAAATTGGGAGAGGATTATTATCGGTTTTCAACGTGAGGGTGTTAATATTGTCGTTGCACATCCCGAAAGATATGCGGAGGCAAGAAACGATCTTGATGAAATAAAACGTACTGCTGAAATGAGATGCACGTTCCAGGTGGATCTCATCAGTATGCTTAACAGAGGTTTGAGAGATCCGGAGAAAAAGTGTGTTAAAAGGCTTTTGAAAAACGGCCTCGTAAGGTGGATGGCATCAGATGCACATTCAGCACAGGATTACAGGAATTTCGGTAAGGCTTATGAAAAGTACGGTAATGAATTTTTCTGTAATTCCGGTGATGAATCTTTATACGGAATTTTTTAATCAGAAAGGAACATATCATCATGAAAAACCTTTATGAAAAAATCTTAAAGGGTGAAGAAAAAATCTCTCTTGTAGGTCTGGGATATGTGGGAATGCCCATTGCGGTTGCATTTGCAAAGAAAGTTAAAGTTATCGGTTTTGACCTGAATAAGAATAAAATCGAAATGTATAAAAACGGAATTGATCCCACACGTGAGGTGGGGGATAAAGCAATTTCCGAAAGTACGGTGGAATTTACTTCCGATGAAGCAAAACTGAAGGAGGCTAAATTCCATATCGTTGCCGTTCCCACTCCGGTTAACGATGACCATACCCCTGATCTTTCTCCCGTTGAAGGAGCAAGTACCATTGTGGGACGTAATCTTACAAAGGGTTCGATAGTTGTTTATGAAAGCACCGTTTATCCCGGTGTTACCGAGGATATATGCGTTCCCATTCTTGAAAAGGAATCGGGACTTAAATGCGGTGTTGATTTTAAGGTGGGCTATTCTCCCGAAAGAATCAACCCCGGCGATAAAGTTCACCGTCTTGAATCAATCGTTAAAATCGTTTCCGGTATGGATGAGGAAACTCTCGAAACCGTTGCAAGCGTGTATGAACTTGTTGTTGATGCAGGTGTTCACCGTGCGGAAAGCATAAAGGTTGCCGAAGCGGCAAAGGTTATCGAAAACAGTCAGCGTGATATCAATATCGCCTTTATGAACGAACTTTCCATAATATTTAACAAAATGGGCATTGATACAAAATCCGTTATTGAAGCGGCAGGTACGAAATGGAATTTCCTTAAATTCTTCCCCGGTCTTGTGGGCGGTCATTGTATCGGTGTGGATCCTTATTATCTGACATATAAGGCGGAGGAAATGGGTTATCATTCTCAGATTATCCTTTCCGGCCGCAGAATAAATGACGATATGGGTAAATATATTGCGGAAAGCACGGTTAAAAAACTTATTCAGGCAAATAAACCCGTAAAAGAATCAAAGGTTGCAATTCTCGGATTTACATTCAAAGAGGATTGCCCCGATACAAGAAACACTAAAATTATCGACATCGTTAAGGAACTTCGTGAATACGGAATTGAACCTGTAATTACAGATGTTGTTGCGGATAAGGACGAAGCGAAGAGAGAATACGGTATTGAGTTTACCGATATTGATACAATTAAAGGAATGGATGCCGTTATTCTTGCGGTTTCTCATAAGGAATTTTTGTCTTTTGATATGAATAAAATTGATTCTTTCTTTAAACCTTCGGACAAGAATAATGATAAAGTTATCATTGACGTTAAGGGTATTCTTAACAGGAAAGAGTATCAGAACGCAGGTTATATTTATTGGAGATTATAATAAAGGGAAGTATTTATTATGGGATACAGCGAAATTGTTTTTCCTGAAAACAGTTTGTTTTTAGTTACCGGCGGTGCCGGATTTATCGGTTCAAACATCTGTGAAGCGGTGCTTAAAATGGGGTACCGTGTAAGATGTCTTGACAATTTTTCAACAGGTAAGCGTGAAAATATCGAAGCGTTTCTTTCAAACCCCCGTTTTGAACTTATCGAAGGGGATATCAGAGATTATGAAACTTGCCTTAAAGCATGTGAAGGTGTGGATTACGTTTCCAACCAGGCGGCATGGGGCAGTGTTCCCCGCAGTATTGAGATGCCGTTGCTTTATGAGGAAATCAATATCAGAGGTACGCTCAATATGATGGAAGCCGCAAGACAGAGCGGTGTAAAAAGATTTGCTTATGCTTCAAGTTCTTCCGTTTACGGCGATCATCCCGTTTTGCCGAAAAAAGAAGGTGCCGAAGGCAATTTGCTTTCCCCTTATGCACTTACAAAAAATGTTTGTGAACTTTACGGAAAACTTTATACTAAAATCTACGGTCTTGAAACGGTGGGATTCAGATATTTCAATGTTTTCGGTCGCCGTCAGGATCCCTACGGATATTATGCGGCTGTTATTCCGAAATTTGTCAAGGCTCTTTTGAATGATGAAGCTCCCACAATTAACGGAGACGGAAAACAGTCGAGAGATTTCACTTACATTGAAAACGTAATTGAAGCAAATCTGAAAGCAATGGTTGCTCCGAAAGAGGCAACGGGCGAAGCATATAATATCGCTTACGGCGGTCAGATTTATCTTATTGATTTATATAACAAACTTTGCGAATTGCTGGGCAAAGATATCAAACCTATTTTCGGTCCCGACCGTGCAGGTGATATCAAACATTCCAAAGCGGATATTTCCAAAGCGGAAAAACTTTTGAATTATCATCCCGATTGGTCATTTGAACGTGGCATTACAGATGCCGTAGATTGGTACAGAGAAAATATTAAATAATAGTTTTCCCGGAGGATTAAATGAAAAAACTGTTCAATGACAACAGAATATTGAACGAACAGAGTGCGCATGACAGAAAGAATACATGCCTGTGGTTTTTTGCACTCATTTTTTTAATCCACGGTGTATTTTTGCTTTCTCAGAGCATGGTAATTTTCAGATACGTGGGCGTTGCAATACTTATGGTTATACTTCTTGTAGAACCCCAGGATAACTACATATATTTTTTCCTGGCATTGCTCCCGGCTAATCTGTATGCTTCTATTTATATAGGTTCTTTTCACATGTCGGTGCTTAATTTTATAACGATTGTTTATTTCATCCGAAAATTTATGGGGGATTTGGGCGGAAAAATCAAGATAGATTCCGAACTTGTTGTTCCATGTATTGTTTTCCTGATATTCCATGCACAGTTCCTTGTTTTAAGAGTTTCTTCAATGAAGTTATTTTTCCTTGTTATTAAGCAGTTTTTTATGTTCTACTTCTTCGTTGATACATTTATAAACTTTAAAAATAAAAAGGACTCCGACCGGTATATAGATTTTTTGAGTATGTTCTATTCCGTGGGCGTAATGCTGTCTGTTTTTGCGGCATATATATTTAACTCTTCCTATGTTTTGAATGTCAGAAGACTGTCTTTGACAAAGAACTCCGGTGCAAACAGTCTGGGAAGTCTGGTGGCATTTGCGGTTACGCTGATGGTTTTAGTTATGTTGAAAACGAAGGAAAGAAAGCAGAAAATCTACATCGGCTGTGTGCTGGCAATCGTTGCATATTTCGGCTTTGCCACTCAGTCGAGAACGTGTTTCTTCGGTATGGTGATAGCCGCCGTGGGAGCCATTGCCTTCGGTATTTCTCAAAAGAAGACAAGAAAGGCATCAATTATTCTTGTTATTATAATTGTCATTTTGGTGGCTGTTGTTATTATAGCGGGTGAAAACGTTAAATTGTTCGCCAATATTTACGGCACTATTGACAGAATTATCAACCCGAAAAATGATGATATTACAAACGGGCGAGTGGAGACATGGGCAGAATATCTGGAAGTTCTTAAAAATGATTCCGTCGTTTTCCTCTTCGGAAACGGAGGTAAAATCGTCGATAAGATGGCACACAATATGTACATTGAAATTCTTATATCATACGGTCTTTTCGGTACATTTATTGTTATTTGGATTTATTATTCGATTTCCCTTCTTATCAGAAGAAAGTACAGGCAAGTCGGGTATGAGAAAATCAGTATCATGGGACTTATTCCGTTTGGGTTAGTGTTCCTGATGGGAATGAGCGGTCATGCTCTTCTGAGTAGTGTATCTACTGCCAACTACTGTTTAGGTTATATATTTACCATTGCTTATAACAATTATAAGGAGGATTCGGGCGAAGATGAAAATGAAGATTCTTTGGATAACCTCAATGAAGGTGAGCCTCAACAGCTCGGACGATACCAAAAAAATAAACACCTCCGGAGGATGGGTATCGGCAACCATTGACCGCCTTTTGGAAAAAGATGAAGTTGAAAAATTTGTCTGTGTCAGTGTAAATAAGCAGAATGCTGAAGAAACGGCCGTTGAAAACGGAAAATATAAATGTTATTATATTAAAGAAAATCATGTGGGAATGAAGGATAATCCCGCTTTGACTCAAAAATTAAACGAGATTTTCAAAAAAGAAAAACCCGATATTATTGACGTTCAAGGTGCAGAATTTTCTATTCCCGCAGATTTTCTGAATTGCAATTATGAATGTCCTGCGGTTATCACATTGCAGGGCTTTCCTTTTGAAATTGTCAAGGCTTTTTATCTGGGATTTCCGAAATCGCAACTTCTTTTCGGCAGGTCGGTGCATGATTGGAAACACCTTTCCGGTATTATCGAAAAGAAATATTTCCTTGCTTTAAGAGGTAAGAAAACCAAAAAAATTCTTAAAAATTTCAAATATGCGTTGGGCAGAACTTCATGGGATAATGAGGTCGTGAAAAAAGTTAATCCGGATATAAAATATTATAAATGCAACAGGATTTTAAGAAGTGATTTTTACGGACGCAACTGGTCTTTGGAAAATTCAAAGCCCCATTACATATTCGGTATGCAGGGAAATCTTCCTGCAAAGGGACTTCATATTGCGTTGGAAATCGTTAAAAAACTTAAAGAAAAATACAGTGATGTAAAACTGATTGTTCCGGGATATTTTGAAATAGATGAATCTCCGTCGAATATTACCGGTTTCGCTAAATATATTAAAGAAAAAATAAACGAATACGGTATTGCGGATAATATTGAATTTACGGGAAGGCTTAATCCGGAAGAGATGATAAGCCGTCAGATGGAGTGCCGTGTTTTTCTTCAATATTCTTTGCAGGAAAATTCTCCTAATTCACTGGCTGAGGCCCAGGCGGTGGGTATGCCATGCGTTGCAAGTAAAGTAGGCGGAACGGTGGATTATGTTGAACATGATAAAAGCGGTTTGCTTTTTGAATGTCTTGATGTTGATAAATGTGTCGAAGAGATAGAAAGCATTTTTGAAAATGATGAACTTGCTTTAAGGCTTTCAAGGGACGGACAGCGTGCTGCATTTGAAAGACACGATGCTGAAAAAAATACCGAGATTTTACTTAATTCCTACGTTGATATTATAAATGATTATAAAACTCAGAATAAGGGGTGAATTATTTGGCGGAAAATAAAGTTGCTAAAAATTCTGCTTTTTATACTATTGCACAAATGCTGACAAAGGCATCGGGATTTTTGCTGATTTTCATTTACACTAATCCCGCTTTTCTTTCCCAGGAGGAATACGGAAGGTCAAATCTTCTTTCCTCGTTTGTATATGCAACGGTAATAATAATAAACCTGTCGCTAAATCAGGCGATGATAAGATATTATGCGGAATACAAAACCGATGAAAAAAAGTGCAGGCGGTATTTCGGAACCCTTGTAACTTTTATGATAGTTTTCGGAACGGTAATCGTTTCGCTTTTCCTGATTTTCAGATATCCTCTTGCTGAAAAATTGTTTGCCGGGATTGACATAAGACCTGTTGAATATACCTTTATAACAATGCTGTTCAATGCGGTTTATCAGATTTATCAGTCAATCCTTCAAGCAAAACAGCAGGGTAAAAAATATGCTTTGAACAGCATACTTTTCTTTGCAGTTCATGTGATATTAAATGTTTTCCTTCTTGCTTTCGGAAAGAATTTTACGCTTTTCGGTAAGGATTTAAGCGGCATAAATGCCATGGCATTTTCTTTCCTTGTAACAAACATTGTGTTTGCCGTTTACGGTGTGTTTGATATGGTGAGGGGAAAAGTCATGGAGTTCGGAGTGGATTTTCCTCTTCTTTGGGAATCTTTAAAATACTCTTTGCCTATGATCCCTTATAATCTTGCGGGAAATATGGCTTCTTACATACCTAAACATTTCTTAAACGCAAGCGGTCAGGCGGCCGCCAACGGTATTTATTCCGTTTCAATGCAGTTCAGTTCCATTGTGGATATAATTCAATCCTCCGTAAATCTTGCGTTCAGACCGTGGTTTAACGACAGGATAAAGCAGGGCGAGGAGGGTAAAAAGGAAATTGTTGAACTTGCCGATGTGGCATTCAGAATTTCCTGTATCGTTTGTCTCGGAGTTGCTCTTTATTCCCAGGAGGTTGTAATTCTTCTTAACAAAAGCTATTACGATGCGTGGAAATACGTTCCTCTTATCGCCGTTGCAAATGCGGTTAAATTTATTTTCTTTACACATGCTCTCGGTATTATGTACGATATCAGACAGTCGAAGAAAATGTTTTTCTGCTCCGGTTCCGCAATAGTGATAAACTACGCTCTCAGTGCAATTCTTACACATTTCGGCCTTTACGGAATGTTGGGTGCTGCGGTGTGCTTCTTCATTTCAAGAGCCGTTACAGCCGGTGTTTCCGTTGCTATATGTAATAAGAGCAAGGTCATTAAATATGACGTGGGACTAATGATAAAACAGATTTTGCTTATCTCTCTTTTCTGCGTTGTAGGTCTTGTTCCCTATAATGTACTGTATCTGGGACCGGGTTATGAAATAACTTTGATGTCATCCGAATTTTTCGTAAATCTTCTGATTAAAACCATTGTTTTCTGCGTGGGAACAATCTGCGTTGTAGGAAAAAAACGCAAAGAAGTTTTAGATTTTGCATTAAGTTTATTTAAAAAGAAGAAAAAAGCATAATAAGAGAGGTTGTTGAAAATGAAAATTCTTGTAACGGGAGCAAAGGGATTTGTGGGAAAAAATCTCTGTGAAACTTTAAAGAGAATTGATGGATTTGATGTTATGGAGTATGACATTGATACCGAAAAGTCTTTACTTAAAGAATACTGTTCAAAATGTGAATTTGTCTGTCATCTTGCCGGTGTGAACCGTCCGGAAAAAACAGAGGATTTTATGAACGGCAATTTCGGTTTCACGTCGGAACTTCTTGACGAACTGAAAAAGAACGGAAATAAATCACCGCTTCTTATTACATCTTCAATTCAGGCGGCTCTTGACAATCCCTACGGTGTTTCTAAAAAAGCCGGTGAGGATTTGGTATTTGAATACGGCAGAGAAGCGGGTGTAGAAGTCTTTGTTTACCGTATGCCAAATGTTTTCGGAAAATGGTCAAGACCGAATTATAACAGTGCCGTTGCAACCTTCTGCCATAATATCGCAAGG
This sequence comes from Acutalibacteraceae bacterium, assembly GCA_045643165.1. Classification (GTDB taxonomy): domain Bacteria; phylum Bacillota; class Clostridia; order Oscillospirales; family Acutalibacteraceae; genus SIG575. The sequence continues at coordinate 10,411 of JAZUKF010000192.1, forward strand.
GATTTGCCCATTACAGTCAACGATCCCAATCATGATATGAATCTTGTTTATGTGGATGACGTTGTTGCGGAAATCATCAATGCAATAAACGGAAAAGCAAATAAAGTTGACGATTTTTGCAGTGTTGAACCTGTATATCATGTTAAACTGGGCTATATTGCGGATTTGATTAAATCTTTCAAAAACTCCCGTGAGGAAAGAGCAATCCCCGATATGTCCGACGGATTTACCAAGGCTCTTTATTCAACATATTTAAGTTTTCTTCCTGAGGATAAATTCAGTTATCCTTTGAAAATGAATGTGGATAACAGAGGTTCGTTTACGGAAATCATCAGAACTTTTGACAGGGGACAAACCTCAGTTAATATTTCCAAACCGGGTATCACAAAGGGAAATCACTGGCATCACACAAAAAATGAAAAATTCCTTGTGGTTTACGGAAAGGGTGTAATACGCTTCCGTAAAATCGGTGAGGATAAGGTTATAGAATATTTTGTTGACGGCGACAATCTTGAAGTTGTTGACATTCCCACGGGATATACTCATAATATCGAAAATTTAGGCGATACGGATATGGTTACCATTATGTGGTGTAATGAACCTTTTGATCCGGATAAGCCGGATACATATTTTACAGTAGTATAAAAACAAGGTGAATTATTATGGAAAAACTTAAATTGATGACGATTATCGGAACACGTCCGGAAATAATCAGGCTTTCTGCCGTTATGAAATGTGCCGACAAATATTTTAATCATATTGTCGTTCATACGGGACAGAACTGGGACTACACTCTCAATGAGGTTTTCTTTGAGGATTTAGGTTTAAGAGCACCTGACTATTACCTTGACAGTGTGGGTGCCGATTTAGGCGAAACCATGGGCAATATCATTGCAAAATCGTATAACGTGATGCTGAAAGAAAAACCGGATGCGGTACTCCTTTTAGGTGATACAAATTCCGCTTTGTCCGCAATAAGTGCAAAGCGTCTTAAAATTCCGATTTTCCATATGGAAGCGGGTAACCGTTGCTGGGACTGGAATGTAAGTGAAATGATCAACAGAAAAATCGTTGACCATATTTCCGATATCAATCTGCCTTATACTGAGCACAGCAGACGTTATCTCATCTCCGAGGGTATTGACGGAAAAACCGTTTTCGTAACAGGCTCTCCCATGAGAGAAGTTCTTGAGGCACACAGAGAAAAAATCGACAAAAGTGATGTGCTTGAGCGTTTGGGACTTGAAAAGGGCAAATTTATCCTCGTTTCCGCACACCGTGAGGAGAATATCGACAATGAGGAAAACTTTATGCAGCTTATGACTGCCATAAATAATATTGCCGAAAAATATCAGATGCCGGTTATTTATTCCACCCATCCCCGTTCAATGAAATTTATTGAGAAAAGACAGTTTAAATTCCACCCCCTTGTTCAAAACCTGAAACCCTTCGGTTTTATGGATTATAATAAGCTTCAGCTTTCAAGTTATTGCGTCCTTTCCGACAGCGGGACTCTTTCCGAGGAATCCGCAATGCTGGGATTTCCCGGTGTTCTCATCAGAACATCGACGGAAAGACCTGAAGTTCTTGATAAGGGAAGCGTTGTCATCGGCGGAATTACAACCGAAGATGTGGAAAGGGCTCTGGAACTTGCGGTCAGCATGAAAGACAATAATGAAGAGGTGGTTATGGCGGAAGATTATGCCGATACAAATGTTTCCGTCAAGGTTGTAAAGCTTATTCAGAGCTATACTCATATCGTAAATAAAACCGTTTGGCTCAAATAATGCAATAAACTGTTATTTTCAACAAAATAACCACATGCTTTTTAGTGGAATATGTAAAACAAACAAAAAAATATAAAAATATTTTGTATTCAATATTGACACTTTACCCCTACTTATGGTATTCTTAATATAAGGCATAGTAGGGGTATATTATTTTCCCCGAAAATATCTTAAAATGTGCATTTTCCGTCGTATTTGCGGAAATGACACGGCGATTAAGGATAAGATAAATTTATGCATTTCTTAAAGGAGGCAAAAAATATGTCAAAATCAAAGAGAATCCTTAGTTTGGCTATGGCATTGTTGATGATCTTGAACTTGTTTACGGTTGCGGTTTCCGCTGCCGATTCAAAAGCGGATTACACCGCTCTCAACAAGTACATCAGCACGTCTGTTCCGGCAGACAACAATGCCGAAATTTATTCAGCCGAGTCCTTCGGTGCAGTTCAGGCGATTTTGAGTGGCATTGATTATGATCTCACGTCATTACAGCAGTCTGTAGTTGACGGATATCTTGCATCACTTAAAACTGCTGTTGCCGCATTGAAAACGGACGAGTCAAAAGCGGTTGCGTCCTTCGGCGTTTCCGCAAATAAGGAAACGGTTCATCCCGGCGATATTATTGATGTTTATGTTTCCCTCGATACGAACTATCCGCTTTACACTGCCCAGGCGGCAATCCTTTACGATGCGGATATGTTTGAGGTAGTGGTTCCTGCCGGTTCTTCACCTGCAAGCAAGGCATACCTTGATAATACAGGTGCGTTGGAGAATTATTATCTTCTCGGTAATGCCGCTTCTCCTGCAAATATGTTTTCAAGAAACAGTAATCCGACTTATTGGAAATCTATGTCGGATGAACTTAAAGTTGCTACCGTAAGTTTTACGGGAGATTCTTCACAGAGCGATCCCGTTATACCTTCCGGTAAAGTTGCGAAATTCTCTCTTAAAGTTTCCGAAGATGCAAAATTCGGTTCAAGCGGAAGAATTTTCATGGATTCCGATTGGGTAAAGAATGCCGGATGCACCGGCGGTCTTGTTTATGCTTCAAGAACTGTCGGTGAAAAATTCGGTTCCACAAAGGATTCCTATGTTGCATACGGTCAGACTATCGACCTTTCAAATGCAGAAACAACAATTACCGTTGCTCATACAGAGGGCAAAAAGGTTTCCGAACCTGCCACATGTACAACAAACGGTAATGTTAAAACATACTGTGCTGTTTGTAAAGAGTTGATTTCCGATGTGGATATTCCCGCAACAAACGGTAAATTTACATTTACCGCAGAGTCAAATGAGGAAATCGTTTCCTTCGTTGTTGACGGCGGATATAATGCAACATACACCGCTCCCAAGAAAGCAACTCTCAATGCCGGTTGTGCAACATTTACTCTTTCAATGAATGATGTTGCAAGTCTCGGAATTGAAGGACAGAAATGTCAGTCAATAACCGTTAACACAGGCGTTGATAAACTTATCGACTTTGATAAATATGCTCCGGAATTTACTTCTTCCGTAATTCTCGGAACTATTGACGGAAATGCATTTACATATAATGTAACAAACGAAGACACCGCTGACAGTTATGTTATAAAGGCTACTGCCACATCCGAGGAAGAAATCCGTACGGCTTGGCAGGCTCTCACAAACAGAGTTACCGTTTCCGAAGGTAAAGAGGATTCCTATATCTTCATTCCTGCCGGATCATATATCCGTATCGGTACCGAAAAACTTGCGGTTGAAAGCGATCTTTTGATTGACAATGCAAACGATCTTGAAAAGATCGAAACTGCAATCAGAGATGCGGCGGCTCTCGTTGAAGACAATGATGTTGAAACACAAATCGAAATCTATCTTGCCGAAAAGACAGAATTAAGTGTTGGCTCTTCAAAAGCAACTCTTAAAGATTTTGCTACAATCAACATTAACGGTATTAAGGAAGTTTCCGGCGTGTTTAATTTCCTTTCAACAGTAAAGGAAAGCGAAACAACGGAAGATATCATTAAGGATTTTGTTCTTTTCATCAGTGATGCTCTTTATGCAATGGATGAAGAAACAGTATCTGTTGATGTATCCTTTAACCATGTTCATGCTCTTACAGGCGTTTGGGTTCAGACAGAAGATCCTACCTGTACCGAAAAAGGCCTGAAAGTTCAGTATTGTACAAAGTGCGGCGAAATTGCACTTACGGAGGTTATTCCCGAAAACGGACATAATCCCGGACCGGCAGCTACATGTACAGAAGCACAGATATGCTTAACATGTACTGAAATACTCGTTGACAAACTCGGTCATGATTATGTAGGTGTTGTAACCGATCCCACATGTACAGAGGGCGGTTATACAACATACACATGTTCACGTTGCCCTGATTCTTACATTGCAGATTATACAGATGAACTCGGACATAAACCCGGTGAACCCGTATTTGTATATGCAACGGCAATAACAGACGGTTCAAAGACAGTTAAATGTACAGTATGTCATGAAGTTGTTTCATCAGATGTACTTCCCAAGGTAACAGGAAAACTTGCCGCAACAGCGGAATCAAACGGTTCTGTATTCTCATTTGTAGTGGATGAAAACTACGGTTTGTCATTCTCCGCATATAAGGGAACAAGCGTTGATACAAGTAATGTAAATATTGCACTTACAGTAACAGATGTACCTGATTTCGGAATTACAGATACAAGAACATATACAAAATCACTTACATCCGGTACAAAGGAAATTGTGGAAATAGATAAGTATATGCCCGAATATACATCAGCAACAATTTCCGGTGTAGTTGACGGATATGAATATTCCTACAACCTTTCAAATGCAGATACAGATGATATGTACAAATATGTAGCAACACCTGTAGATAAAGAAGCAGTTGAAACAGCATGGGAAGCACTTACCGCCCATACAAATACAACAACAAAAGATGATGATGCAAGTTACGGAATAATCCCCGGAAACGCATATCTCCAGATAGGCACAGAGAAATTGACGGTTGAAGACGGTTTCTCATCAGTAAAAGTTGATGATATTCTCAGTGCAGATGGAATGAGTGCACAGTCAAAATCACAGTTCGTAGTAAACGAAGCGGAAGAACTTGAAGATGCACAGATGAAGATGTTCCTTCCCGAAGGAACAGTACTTGCAGTAGGTCAGACAGTGGTAACACTTACAGACGATGCAACAATTACAGTTTCCGGATATAACAATATTGAATCAATCAATACGATCCTTTCAACAGTAGGAAATGAAACATCAAAGAATGCTGTAATGAAAGATGTTGTACTCCTTATATCCGATATTATCACAGCAATAGACGGAAATGATGTAATCGCAAATGTGGAATTTGATCACATTGCCGGCGGAGATTGGGATATCCTTGCACAGCCCACATGTACAGATGCAGGCCGTCAGGTTAAATATTGTACAATCTGCGGTGAAATCGCAATTGATGAAGAAATTACTCCTCTCGGACATGACGAAATTCCTCACGACGCTCAGGAAGTAACATGTACTGAAATCGGTTGGGATGCATATGTAACATGCTCACGTTGTGATTACACAACATACAAAGAAATTCCCGCACTTGACCATGATATCATTCCTCATGATGCACAGGCTGCAACATGTACGGAAATCGGTTGGGAAGCATACGACACATGTTCACGTTGTGACTACACAACATATGTAGAAATTCCCGCACTCGATCATGATATCGTTCCTCATGATGCACAGGATCCCACATGTACAGAAGTAGGTTGGGAAGCATATGACACATGTTCACGTTGTGATTACACAACTTATGTGGAAATTCCCGCACTCAACCATGATTATCAGAGCAAAGTAACTGATCCTACATGTACCGAAAAGGGTTATACAACATATACATGTTCACGTTGTCCCGATTCATATATCGCAGATTACGTTGACGAACTCGGACATAAACCCGGTGAACCCGTATTTATATATGCAACGGCAATAACAGACGGTTCAAAGACAGTTAAATGTACAGTATGTCATGAAGTTGTTTCATCAGATGTACTTCCCAAGGTAACAGGAAAACTTGCCGCAACAGCGGAATCA
>JAZUKF010000193.1:0-23825 GCA_045643165.1 Acutalibacteraceae bacterium
TTGCCTATGCCATCGGTGTTGCAAAGCCTGTTTCCGTTATGGTGGATACATTCTCAACAGGTAAAATTGATAACGAAAAACTTTCCGAAATCATTAACGAAGTTTTCGACCTTCGTCCCTCTGCGATCATTGAAAAACTTGAACTTCGTCAGCCGATTTACCGTCAGTTGGCGGCTTACGGTCATGTGGGCCGTGAAGACCTGGATGTTAACTGGGAAAAGACAGACAAGATTGACGAGTTGAAAAAGGCAGCCGGTATTAAATAATAAAACAGAATAAAAAATATCCTCTCCGCATAGATTTATACGGGGAGGTTTTTTTATGTACAAAAACGAAGAAATCATAAGAACTCTTGATGATGTTGAAAACATCCGTCCTGCGGACAGGTTCAGGAAAGAAAGAAAGAGCCGTAAACCTGAGAAAAAAGATTATCTCACAAAGTCGATCTCCGTACAGATCGTTGTCTGCACGGTTATAATCTGCCTTATGTTTTGCGTAAAATCCGTATCAGACACTTCTTTTGAAAAGATAAAGAAAGAATATCTGAACATAATGAAAGAGGATTATACCGTCAGCGAAGTTTTTACCGCAATAAAAAATTTCAGCACTTTCCCAAAATCATCATCACAAAGCGTTGATGCCGGTATGGGCGGTGATGACATAACCTTATACACACCCGCTTCCGGCACGTCATTTTCCCCTTATTACATTTCCTCTCCCGTTTGCGTTCCGGTAAGCGGAAAAATCTCTTCCGGCTTCGGATACAGGATAAATCCCGTTACGGGAGTATGGGCATTCCATTCCGGGCTTGACATTTCTGCCGATTACGGAGAAAAAATAAAAGCCGCATACTACGGAGTTGTGGATGAAATAGGATGCGATGACACTTCCGGAAAATATGTGGTGCTTAAACATAACGAAAAAATCAAAACAAAATATCTTCACTGCTCGGAAATTCTCGTAAAAGAAGGAAACGTAATAAGAAGCGGAGAAACCATTGCTCTTGTAGGCTCCACGGGACGTTCAACGGGACCTCATTTGCATTTTACGGTGGAAATAGACGGCATAAAGGTCAATCCTCTTTACATATTAAAGGTTCATGACGGTAAAGTATAAAAAAATACCGATACAAATTGATTTTTTCTTTGCACTTGTATTGACCTTAATTTCTCTGTACGATAAAAGTTATGTAACATTAGTTAATCTCTCCTGTGCGTTCATCCACGAAGCGGGACATTTATTTTTTCTTTTTCTGTGGAATGACACTCCGAAAAAAATATCCCTTACTCCCTTCGGAATACGGATAGAACGAAGAAACAGCAGTAAACTAAACTATAAAAAAGAAATTGTAACCGCTTTTGCGGGACCGTTAATCAACATATTATTTTCGGTAACATTCGCAATTATCAATTTATTTCTCAATAAAAAAGCGGTGAATATTTTTATCACGGTCAATATGGCTTTGGCGGTGATAAATCTTCTACCCTGTGAACCGCTTGACGGTGGAAAAATACTTAAATCAATTTTGCTGATGAAAACAGATGAGGCTACTGCATTAAAAGTGCTTAAAATCACCTCGGCAACAATTATCATTCCGCTGTTACTTTTCGGAATATATTTTATAATAAAAAGCGGGTACAATTTTTCCCTTGTACTTGTGGGAATTTATCTGGCATTTTTTCTTGCTTTCGGAAAATTTTAAATTTTATTTTTTTCAAAACCCAGTCCCGATATTTCTGCGGAATTTAAAATGATGGTGAAAGAATTTTTATCTGTTTGTTCAATCAGTTTTACTATTTTCAGCGATTCATTTTTTCTGACTGCACAAATAAGCATTTTCTTCTGTTCTCCGGTATATGCTCCGTCAACGGGAATAATGCTTACTCCTCTGCCGAACTCCTTCATAATTCCCGATGCAATAATCTGATGCTTTTTCGTAATGATCATCAAAACCTTTGAATCGGAAATACCGTAAATTATCCTGTCGAGAACACGGGTGGAAACAAAAATCAAAATAAGGGAATACATTGAATTTTCCACATTCCCGTAAACGATAAGAGATAAAATCACTACGGCATAATCTGAAATCAGAATTATCCTGCCCACGGAAATTCTCGGATGCTTTAAACGTATAAGATTTGCGATAATATCCGTTCCTCCCGTGGTCATTGACCGCACAAAAATCACGGCAAGTGCCGAACCTGACATCACTCCGCAAAACAATGCGGCAAGAATGGTATCTCCCTTATACTCCGGCAGAAAAGCGAAAAAATCTATAAAAAAAGACAGAAGCACGTTGACAAGAAAAGATTTGAAAATAAATTTTCCTCCGATTTTTCTCCATGCAACAAGGAAAATCGGAAGATTTATACCGAATGAAAATACACCTGTGGGTATGACGGGAAAAATATGGTTTAAAAGCATGGCAACCCCTATAACACCGCCTTGAGCGATATTATTAGGGGTTGCAAAAATATTCACCGCAACGCTGTAAAGAACACTGCCGAAAACCCCGGCAAGGAAATCGTAAAAATATTCTTTAAATGCGTTTTCCTTTTTCATTGATACACTTCCCGAAATATTATTTATGTATCAATTCAAACAATTCTCTCAATCTTTCAATTCTGCCTTCAAGATAAAGATAACCGAAAAGAGTTTCAAGTCCCGTAGCGATATGATAATCAATAATACTGGCACTTTTGGGGACATGACCTGTATGTGCATTTTTTCCGCTTTTAAAGATGTCCCTTTCTTCTTCAGTCAGCATAGTGATAATACTCTTTATTTTCTCCGCCTGCGCCGTTGCCTTCACTTCTTCCACCGCAAGGGCGTGAAGTTTTTTTACCGGTGCTTTATTTTCACAGACAAGTTTTTCTCTTACAAATAAATCGTAAACGGTATCGCCTATAAAGGCAAGTGCAAGCGGACTCATCAACTTCGGGTTACATTCACCGTTCCAGAAACGCTCCAAACCAACGCTCTCCTTCTCCCGTAATCAGGGAACGAAATCAAATTCAAAATCATCAATACAAACGCTGTCGCCCTCGTTGACTCCCTTTTTTACAAGTTCGTCAATTATACCGGAGGACTGCAAAACACGTTGAAAATACTGTAAAGATTCATAATCATCAAGATCTGTCCTTTCCAGTATTCCCGAAAGCCAGGGTGCTTCAACGTAATATGTTCCGTCACATTCGGTAACGGTAAATGAATTTTTTGATTTATTTATGAATACTTCATCGGGTATTTTCTCCGCCTCATATTCAAGAATGGGAGGCAATGTCTGAAGTTTATTCCACACAGCATTTATCAGTTCCCTTGTTCCCTCACAAATGGGAGCGGACATACAGTAAAATTCATACCCTTTTTCGGTAATATAATTTTTAAGTCTTTCGATTTGTTCATCCTCCGCAAGGTCGATTTTATTCGCCACAACGATTTGCGGACGTGTCGAAAGGTCTTTATTAAACTTTTCAAGTTCACAATTTATTTTTTCAAAATCATCAATGGGATCTCTCCCCTCACTGCCGGCACAGTCAAGCACATGGACAAGCAGACGGCAACGCTCCACATGACGCAAAAATTCATGTCCCAAACCTATTCCGTCTCCGGCACCTTCGATAAGTCCGGGAATATCAGCCATAACGAAAGAATTTTCATCACCCATATCAACAACACCTAATACAGGCGTAATTGTGGTGAAATGATAGTTGGCGATAATCGGCTTCGCTTCGCTGACTACGGAAATCAATGTGGATTTTCCCACATTCGGAAATCCCAGAAGTCCCACATCAGCAAGAAGTTTCAATTCAAGACTTACTTCCCATTCCTCACCGGGTTTACCCTGCTTTGCAAAACGGGGAGTCTGCCTTGTGGACGTGGCAAAATGACAGTTCCCCCATCCGCCTTTACCGCCTTTTGCGGCAATAAAAGTATCGTTTGAGGACATATCCGCCATCACCGCTCCGCTTTGGACTTCACGGATTATTGTACCCTTGGGAACACGAATTATTAAATCTTCGCCCTTTTTTCCGCTTTTACGTCCGCCGTCTCCGCGGACACCGTCATCGGCCTTATATTTTCTCTTATATCTGAAATCCGCAAGTGTTGACATATTTGTATCAACCTTGAAAACAATATCTCCGCCTTTGCCTCCGTCTCCCCCGTCGGGACCTCCTGAAGCCACATATTTTTCACGGTGAAACGTAACGGCTCCGTCGCCGCCGTTACCTGCCTTTATTTTAATTTTCGCAGTATCAACGAACATATCGCACCTCCTGATAACAAAAAAGAACCTCGGCAACGTAAAAACGTGTCGAAGCTCTCAACTGGTGACCCGGACGAGAATCGAACTCGTGTTACCGCCGTGAAAGGGCGGTGTCTTAACCGCTTGACCACCGGGCCGTTTATTATGGTGGCTGCAGTTGGAGTTGAACCAACGACACTACGGGTATGAACCGTATGCTCTAGCCAACTGAGCTATGCAGCCATGTCATTGCTCAACGCTTTCTTAAAGCGCTTGTTAATTATATTACAATAAAAACCGTTTGTCAACACTTTTTTATAAAAAATTTTTTAAAATTTTCAAATTAAAAAAGCCGAAGTCAAAGTATTAAAAGACTTCGGCAATATATCAAGCAGAAAATTATTGTGTGTCGGCTTTCCAAAGGACGGTCGAACTGACAACGCCACCGAACACATTTCCTGCGGATATCCTTTATTACACCTAATCCATACTATGCAATTCAGGACATGTTTGACATTGTATTTATTATTATGATATAATTTATTTAAATTATTTATATCGGGAGGTAAAAATTATGAATAACCGAAAAATAGGTATCATTATTGCCGACAGTTGGGAATATGATCCCTTCAAAAAATTTGCTTCAAAATATAATCCCACGGAAATTACGGAAAGAAAAAACAACGTATTATCCTTTACGGACAAAAACGGAATTGAAATCATCTGTGTGGAATGCGGAATAGGCAAGGTTAATGCCGCAATAGCCGCTTCATATCTTATTATTGAAAGAAAAGTTGATGCTATTCTGAATATCGGCTTGTCCGGTGCTGTCAGCAATGTTCACCGTGGTGATATCGTTGTGGGAACAGAATATCAGGAATGTGATTTTGATTTAACTCCCATTAACATTGAAATCGGAGTTAAACCCGATCAGGAATATATTTATTCCGCTGATGAAAAACTTTTAAATCTTGCAAAAAAATGTGAAATTGATTATTGCGGAAAACTCGGCACGGGAGATTATTTCCTTGCGGACAGTAAAAAGAAAAAAGAAGTTTTCGATCTTTTTTCACTTTGTGCATTCGATATGGAAACAGGTGCCATCGGTGCCGTTTGCCATAAATATGACATTCCGTTTTTGTGTATAAGAAAAATATCCGATGAATGTAATGAAGAATCCTGTGAAAACTACCGTGAAATGAACGGAAAAAGAGAAGTTCATTTAAGCGAAATCATTGAACAGCTTCTTGACAAAATTGCGGAGAGTGATTTTTAATGAAAAGTCATTTTTTTGCCATGGTTTCACGTATGAAATACATTGACCGTTGGGCATTGATGAGGAATACGCAAAAGGAAAACATCTGTGAACACAGCATGGAGGTCAGTGCTATCGCCCATGCTCTTGCACTGATAAAAAACAAATACTACGGCGGTAATCTTAATTGCGAAAGAGCCGCATTACTTGCGATTTATCACGATATGCCGGAAATTATCACAGGTGATTTACCTACACCGGTGAAATATTACAGCGAAGAAACACGTGATATTTACAAAAATATCGAGGATGATGCCTGTTTCAAACTTCTCAACATGCTTCCCGAAGATTTTAAAGAGGATTACCGTCCCCTTTTCTTTGAAGAAAAAGAGGATGAATATCTCCGTAAAATCGTTAAAGCCGCAGATAAAATCAGTGCGTTGATCAAATGTATTGAGGAAAAAAAGGCAGGTAATACTGAATTTGAAAATGCCGCTCAGTCAACAAAAAAAGCCATCTGCGATATGCACATGGAAGAGGTTGACTATTTTCTCGATACATTCCTTGACAGTTATTCTCTTACCCTTGACAGCATCAATAAATGACGGGAGATATTATTATGAATTTTTTTAATAAATTTATTACATCTTTTAAAAATTCACTTTGCCTTATAATTTCCGCATTGTTGACTATAAATTTCATTTCTTACTTTTTCCCCGGATTTAACGATGTTTCCTTTTCCTTCAGTACATCCGAAGCGGGAGAAATAATCGGAAACAAATTAAGCAACGCAAACGTATGGGACGGTGTGGGAAAAACCGATTACGACTGCGGAGATGACACTAACGGATTTATTGAATATATCCAGCTTATGCAGGCAACAGGCGGAAGCGAAACAAGAGATTTATTCATAAATCCCCTTAATAACACAGTGAAGAACGATTATGATTTTTCAAAACTTATCGCAAAATGTCATGATGTTCTTTCTTTCGGTGCAAAACCTCTTATTAAATTAGGGAGTGTACCGCTGAAATTGACCTCCGTTTCCTCATCTGACCATACATTCGGCACAAATATTTATCCGCCGGATGATTATAATGAATACTATAATTATATATCCGAGGTTATCAAAGCACTTGTTAAGGAATTTTCCCTTGAGGAGGTCAGGTCATGGCGTTTCGGCGTAATGACGGAATTTGAAAACAGCGACTGGTTTATGGCGAAAAGCGGTAATCCCCGGGAAAGTGCGGAGGCTTATTGCAAACTTTACGATTACACCGTAGGTGCACTTACCGATATTTTAGGCGATAACGTCTACGTAGGTGCCCATGCAATGAGCGTTACCGAAGGACTTTGGGACGAAGGGATTTTCATTGAGCATTGTGCAAAGGGAACAAACTATTACACAGGCAAAACCGGTTCGAGAATATGCTATCTTTCCGGCTCCTTTTACGATTTAAGTCCCGGAAGATATACAAGCGGATTTAACCTTCCCGGTACAATCAACAATCTACGTTCCAAGGCGGAAAGTGTGGGACTTTACGGACTCAGATACGGCATTGACGAGGACAGAATTCTTGTGGGAAATTCATCAGGTCAGGTCGGCAATGAATTGAATATGAGAATTGTCGGCGACACATGGCAGGCGGCTTATGATGCACGTCTTTTAAAACAGGCTGCCGACAACAATATTGATTATATATCCTCATGGGGTTATCTCAGCGGCGGTCTGACTTCGGGTTATCCCACGGTAAGTTATCATGTTGCCGACCTTTTCTCGAAAATGGCAGACAGCAGAAAACTTAATATAAACAAAAAAGACGGTTATATTTACAAAGCCGAAACGGATGCCGTTGCCGGATATAATGCCGAAACAAACACATTAAGATTTATGGCATACAATTTCAAGAACGATTTGTCATATAAAACATCATCGGATATGACCTTTAACATTGATGCAAGTCAATTCAAAAATAAAAAGGTTCGTATTACAAAATATGTTATTGACGATAATGCAAACTACTTTGACGATTGGCGTAAAGACAGAATAAAATACAACATAACCGACGATAAATTCTGCTGGTCTCCGGATGATCCCGCCATTGACACCACCACTACCCTTGCGGACAGCGAAGCACGGAATTTTTATTATAACAACCTCCGTTCGGGATATGTGGAAAAATCAAAACTTGTTCCCACGGTATCAACTTATACCGTAGGAACGGACGGAAAACTTAAAATCAGCACAACTCTTGAAGCGAATACCGTAGTTTTCTACACGGTAAAGCCCTATGAAAACTAATCAACAGCCCATAAAATATTACCCAAAGGTGAGGGTAAAATCACTTCAAACACAAATTTAATTTTTCTGAGATGCTCATCCGTAAGGGTGAGTGTCTTTTTATTATCCTCATCACTTTTAAGAAGAAGCTGTTGCGTATCTGAATACTGTGCGGAAATAATATTTTCCCTTTCACCGCTTATTATATAAGATGTTTCATCCTTAACGCTGACTATTCCGCAGACGAGTATTGCCACGCAAAGTACGGTTACAACCGTAAAAACGAAACTACCGATTATTTTTTTCATTTTATCATTCCTTTAATAATTTTACTAAAACGTCTCCCAACAATCTTCCGCTGTAAGCCGCTTCGTCAAGAGTGTTGGCATCGCTTCCCATTTCAAGAAGGACGGAGCAATTTGATTTATACATATTGTATCTTCTGTTGCAGAAAAACAACGGTCTTACAAGTCCGGGATATAATGTATCCGCTTTTTTCTGAAGTTTCAACGCAAAAACAAGATTTTTTCTCCAACCGGGGAAATCGGTTATACCGTTCCCTTCACAGCCTGTAATTATCATAATCTGTGCCGATTTTTTCCCGTTCACGGTAACGGTAGGTGCCACCTTTGTTCCGTCATCATACTGTATAGCATCCCTGTGAACGTCAAGAACCACCTGAATTGACGGATATTTTTTCAGAATATTATCAACGCCCACACCGGAACGGTCATAAGCACCGGTATATTTTCCGTCATAAATATTTATATCGTGAACAACTCCTATGCCTGCATTTTCAAGCATATTTTCTATTTCATTTCCTATTCTCACCATGTTTCTGTCTTTTCTCGAATCTCTTGGAGAAAAATCTTTGAAATAATAGCCGAGTTTTGATTCCTGATAACATTCCGACGTATGGGTATGAAAAATCAAAACCTTTTTTTCGTTATTTGCAGGTTTTCTGTAATCAATTTTTTCCTTTAATAATTCTCCGTAATCCATTTTTCTTCCCGTAGTATTTCTTATGAGAAGTTGTCCGTATTTTTCGTTGGAACTGTCGGAGGAATAAAATTTTTCTTCAATCTTACCGCCCTTTTCACCGGTCTTTTGTGCGGATGATATTATTTTTTCTATATCGTCGGGAGTGTATGCAAGAGAATTAACCTTTACCGTTTCATCCTTTTTATCCGTATTCTTTTTTGATGAAGATAAAAAAGATGAAGCATTACTTATCTTTTTTTCAACAATAAACGCCGTGTTATTTTCATTTCCGGGCATAATTATTTTTGCACATAATTCCATGGTTTTATCAAAGCCTATATTATTCACAAATATAAAAACAGACAGCATTATCCCAAGCATAACACCCGCAAGACCGAAAACCGTTTTACCTTTTTCACTGTTTCTCACTTTATTTCCTCCGGTATATTTTTCCTTAATAAAATATATGAGGAAATTTTTGTATTTATGAGATGAAGGACAAAATATCTTTGCTTGTCAAGTCCGGCTGTAACGCTTTGTTAATTCCAAAGGCAAGGAATTTTGAACAGTTTTCGGTCATCAGATCAATTTCCTTTGACGTTACAATCATTTTTTCTTTTTCGTAATTTTCATTTACGCAAAACACATCCGCAACCGTGGGAATACCTATGCTTATCACCTTAACGCCTAAACTTTTTTCATCAAGTTTCATACGTCTGTTTCCGATACCGGAGCCGGGATATATTCCGGTGTCCGTAATCTGAATTATTCTGCCTAACCTGTTTAACTGCTTTGAAGCGAGTGCATCAACTGCAATAACCGCCGAAGGCTTTACATCATTTACAACTCCCCGTATTATTTCCATGGCATCAATTCCGGTCTGCCCCGATACACCGGGAGATACCGTACAGACACTGCGAAGTTTATCAAGACAAAATGCCTTTGCGAAATCCTTCCGGATATGTCTTGTGGCGATAATTTTCGATGCTGTTTCAGGTCCCAAAGAATCGGGAGTGATTTCCGTATTCCCCAATCCCGCCACAAGCACGGTACCATCAGAAATCAATTTCAACAATTCCTCCGCAAAAATCTCCGCATATTTTTCTCCCGAACTTAAATCTATATCAAAAGAAAATTCAAGCGTAATATATTTCCCTTTATCACGGCACAGTTTTTTTGATGAATAATCATCTGTGATTTCAAGACGTGAAATTGTCAGTTCATCTCTTTTTTCACTTTCCGTTTTTGCTCCTTCAAGATTTTCGCCTTTAAAAAAATCCCGTCTTTCCATGGCAATATCTGTCCGAAAATTCATTTTAAACCACCTTTTTCTTAAAAAACAGCCTTCATTTCATATTATTGTTACTTTTTTTAATAAAAAAACAGATATTTTTTTAAATTTGTATTGCATTTTTTTAAATTGAGTGTTATTATATATACCTATGCAGACTAATTATCAAGGAGGTGTATCAGCTGTGCCGAACATCAAGTCAGCAAAAAAGCGTGTTCTCGTTACTAAAACAAAGGCAGGACGTAATAAAGCAAGAAATACTGCTTTGAAAACTGCTATCAAAAAAGCCAATACTGCTATCGAAACAAATGCAGCAGATAAAGAAGCTCTCGTTAAAGCGGCTGTTCAGAAAATCGACCAGGCAGCGGCTAAAGGTCTTATTCACAAGAACAATGCTGCAAGAAAAGTTTCTGCTATCACAAAGAAGCTTAACGGCTGATTTATAACATTATCAGCCTAACCCAAACGCCGTCAAAACGGTGCTTTTGAAAATAATAAAGACTTGTGCAAAATGGTTTCCCATCGGCACAAGTCTTTTTTATTTTTCTCAATATAACTCAACTGTTTGTTTTTACATTGCTATAACTATGTTTTACTGAATTTTCACCATAAACAGATTTAATACATTTGGAAATTTGATTAACCAATTCAACTGCCACACTATTACCACATTGCTTGTACTTGCTTTTTTCCGATATGTTACCGAATACGAAATCTTTTGAAAACCCCATAAGAGCAAGACACTCATACGGAGAAACTTTGCGTATTCCGAAATTGTCCTTGATTATCGGGATACGGTTATACCAAGTACCCATATTCGCTTTTAATGTAAAAGAAATACCGTCCTTGCTTTTCTGTATTCCGTAATCAGAAAAACGATATATTTGACTGCTGTCTGTTATTGCCGCAGATAGCTTTTTATATTCGTATGAGTTTTCGTTATAATATAAAGATTTGTCTGCTTTTTCGGACATATCAATAACATCGGTAATATGCTTATTTAGCACACACTTTTCCGGAAAATTAAATCTTTTTGATGCATCTTCATCTTTAAAAGCAACAATATATGTTCTTGTTCTATGTTGCGGAACACCGTAATCACAAGCATCGGCAACAATATATCGAATAACATATCCTCTTCTGACAAGCTCATTATGTATGATATTGAAAGTTTTACCGTTATCATGCTCTGTGAGATTGGCAACATTTTCGAGAAAAATTATCGGTGGTTGCAAAGCATCTGCGGCACGCATAATCTCAAAAAACAGATTGCCTCGCTCATCGGAAAATCCTTGCTTCTTTCCGCACACAGAAAACGGCTGACACGGAAAACCGGCAGCAAGAACATCAACCCTTTCGAGTTGAGAAAAATCCACTTTTCTTATATCAGATTCAATTAACAAGGTTTCGGGAAAGTTCGCACGATAAGTTTTACAAGCATCTTTATCAATTTCATTTGCCCATGCGACTTCAAAACCTGCTTGTGTAAATGCCAAATCAATGCCGCCTATACCGGCAAACAAACTTGCAACTTTCATATTATCTGTTAAATCTAATATCCAAATTCAATTTAAGTTTATATTTATTATCTTCTTTATACACACAAAAAGCATCTCGGCGTGATGTGCTTGGCGTATCAAAATGAGTTTTATTGAAAAGATAATTTTCAAATTCTTCTCGCTGATACAAGTAATAACAAACGACATCTCCGTCTCGTTTTACCGTAATATAACCACCGTTTGCATCTTCTACACCTTTCCAATCACTATCAGTTGGTGTCATACCAAGAGCAAATGATGCAAGAAGTTTTTTGAATTTGTACTGATACATATCGGTATCTGCATAGTTTAACGGATTATTATTCACCATATAAGAAATTACATCGGCACTATGTCTTCCTCTGATTGAATATGAATACAAAAGGGCATACGCCACAAATTCAGGCATAGATGAATCAATATAACGAAGATTAATATCAAATTGTGTTGAGTCAAGATGTTTTGGGCAAACCAACTCACAACCTTGACTTTGCAAAAAGTTAATTCTGTCAACAACTTTGTTCCTTGTTGTAATATCATTAGTTTGACACATTATTTCATCTGTGCAATTTTCAATTTCATAGACTATATTCGTAGCTTCACTGGAATTTAAAAGAGTGGGATCTGCTCCGATAAAACTCTTTATACTAAATCCACATTCTTGATTAATTCCTGTATATATATCATGTATTTGCAATGTTATATCTCGTTTTTGCGTAGAGTCAGCTTTTATTTTATTTACATATATAGAATCGAAAAAAGGTTCAACACTTGGAATTTTGAACGTTCCCGAACTACTCGTAGGGTTGTCATTCTTTGTTAAAATTTTATGATATAAAATATGTGACATTGCATCAAATTCTTCTTTTGATAATTCACGAAGCAATGTTCCTTCATGATATATTCTTATGTTTTCTCCTGTTTCATAATCAATAATATTACCTTCAACCTCCTCTCGAATAATCTTTATTACAGGAAAAAATATTCCCTCTAAACGATTTAACTCAATATCAGCTGCATGCAATATTCCGGCGTTTAGAATATAGCAAAATGCATACAATTCAGACCATTCACCTCTATTTGCACCCTTATCTTCATTAAACATTATCTAATACCTCCTTAATTTTTATAGCTATTGCCTTAATAACACTTACCGTTACACTGTTTCCGAATTGCTTATATAGATGAGTGTCAGCAAGAACAAGTTTGAAATCATCAGGAAAGCCCTGCAATCTTGCCCATTCTCTCGGTGTCATTTTGCGTATACCTTGATTGTTGATTTCGCCCTTAATATGAGTTGTAGGCGTTAAGTCTGTTTGCCTTTTGTCAATAACAAGATTCCTCTCTCTACCCATTCCTCCGCACACTATTGCACCGGCAATATCGCTCCAATCACGAATTTCATAACCGAAACCGTTCCCTTTTGCTGCGTGTCGTGCTTTATGGGCTACTAATGTATTCCAATATGTATTGCTTAAATAATATTTGGCAGGTACGGGAGTTTCCTCACGAATATCACATAAACGCTTTGTATCGTCCGTCTTTTCGGGAAATACAAAGTTTTCAGGTGCAATATCATTTCGAAATGCAACAATATATATTCTTTCTCTGTTTTGCGGTACACCGAAATTTTTAGAATTAAGCACTTGAAAGAAAACCTTATAGCCTAAGTCTTCAAAGGTTTTACAAATAATCTTAAAGGTCTTTCCCCGATCATGTATAGCAAGACCTTTTACATTTTCACAAAATATTACTTTCGGCTTGTGATATTCACATATACGGGCAACATCAAGAAATAAAGTCCCTCGGCATTGTCCTTTATAATCATCATCGAAACCTTTTCTTGCTCCCGCAAGACTAAACGCCTGACAGGGAAATCCGGCAAGACAAATATCAAATTCGGGAATATCCGATTCTTTTATTTTTGTAATATCACCGGCAATATCAAAATCATCATCAAAATTTGCTTTATATGTAGTTTGTGCGAATTTGTCCCACTCGCTGACAAAAACCGTTTCAATACTGTTGCCGAATGCTCTGTCAAAGCCCATCCTTATACCGCCTATACCGGCAAATAAATCTATTGATTTATAGTTGTCCATTTTTTACCGCCTTTTCTATCTTATCTGCACATTCCTGAAGATTTTTCTTAATATCTTTACCCCAAAAGCGAAGTACAACCCATCCTTCTTCGGTAAGTTTTTGCATTACTTCTTGATCCCTTGCGATATTTCTTTCTATTTTAGGTATCCAAAATTCCTGATTCGATTTAAAGTCCTTTTTTCTGTTGTCCCAATCAAAACCATGCCAAAATTCACTATCACAAAATACAGCGACTTTCTTTCCCTTGAAAGCTAAATCGGGGTGTCCGAATACAGTTATGTCGTTTTTACGATAGCGAATGCCTCTTTTCCAAAGTTCTTTACGAAGCATCAATTCTATATCTGAATCTTTATTCTTAACTGCCTGCATATTTCGGCGGCGTTGTTCGGGCGTATGTCTGTCCATATCTTTCTCCGATTACTTATCAATTTTGATTATATCCCCGATGTCACAATCAAGTGCATCACAAATGCGGGTTATGATTTCTAATGAAACATATACGTTTTTGTTCAGTTTTATCAATGTTGATTGAGATAAATTCAAAATTCGCCTTAATTGTGCCTTAGATATGTTTTTCAATAAGTAAAATCCATAGTTTCTTATATGTTACAGGCATAATAACACCTCAATACAAAAAAAGAATCTTTATGTAATTTTATCATAAAGGTTATTAGTTTACAAGTAAAAGTATTATAAATACAGAATATTTAACAATTTTTGCTGTCAGTTTTTCTTATAGACCTCTATGATATCGGTTCTGCCGTCCAGCAATGTGTATTGCGAAAAATCTCTCTGCTCCTTTATTTTTCTGCCCGCTTCACTTCTTAAATCAAGAACGAGATAATCCGTATTTTCTCCGGAATATTCTATTTCATAAATCTCATCTCTTTGAGAAAGATACGGTATGAAAAATGTGGAACTGTTTACGGAGGCATCATCGGGAATTTCGGAAAGCACTGCACGGATTTCATTATGCTCTTCACGGAAATTGAAAAATTCATCAACAAAAACCGTTTGCGGAGATAAAGCGGAAATAAAAATCAACGCCGACATCACGGAGGACAGAACGGGGAAATAATATTTCGGCTCATTTTTCATATCGGATAAATTCATAACCGATAAATACATCAATATTGCCGCAACTCCGTAAATGTACTGAAAATAAATGGAATGTTGGTAAGTATAATCCGACATCAGATTGATAAGTACCATGGGTCCCAAAAGAATAAATCTTGACCATTTTTTCGTTATAAAAGGAAGTCCCGCAACAGGCAAAATCATAAACAGTATGAAAATCAGTTTTTCTTCATTCATACATTCGGAAATAACGTAAGCGGGATTTTCAAAAAATGTTATTATCACGCTTAAAAGTCCTGATTTTTCATCCATAATCAGATTGTCATATCTGTCCGACATTACACCCTCGCCGAAGCGGTTAAGTATTATCAGAGCCAAGGAAAAATATGCCGCAGAAGAAAATAGCATGGTAAATCCCCGAAGGATTTTTCTTGCGGATAATATGAAATACAAGGCGATAAAGGCAACATAAACCGGTGCATCTTCTTTAACCGCAAAAACAAGCACCATGAAAATATAACCGGGTAAATATTTATCTTTTTCAAAAAAGTACAACATCCATAATATCAGCGGAAACAAAAAAGCATTCTCATGAAAATCGTACATTGTTCCTCCCGCAAGTGCAGGATAAAATGCCCCTCCTATAATAAAAAACAAAGTGATTTTCGGAGATAACTTATAATGCTTACACAAAAGGTACAGGGGAATTAAACCGCTTCCGATAATCAACGCCTGAAGCACCTGCAATGTAACAGGATGGGGAAAAATAAAATAAAAGGGTAAAACCGTATAAAAAATCGGTGAAAGATGAACGGAAAAATGTGATAAAAGTTTCTGCCTTTCAAGAGTTGAAAGGGGTTTGAATGTTTTTTTAAGATAATAAAAATTCTGAGCAAAAATGCCGAAATCGTAATTCGGACATGAAAATGTCAGATACCTGCACACACCGATCGTTATCATAAATAAAGTAACGATCGAACCTGCGGTAATGCAAAGAGTTATGACGGTTTTATTTTTAATCGAAATCCCCTTTTTTCTTATCCTGTTCACCGTATAAACCGTAACGAAAACAGAAAGAATACATGCACCCAGCGTTAAATAATTATTTTCGAGGAATGAAACGCAGTAGGATAAATACAATAATACCGTTACGGGAAAAGCAAGAAAATCAGTATTCGGTTTTTTTACAAAAAATTTTAAAACGGACAATACAATAAAACTTCCGGCAAAAACACCGAGAGCCAGAATATGATTTATTCCGATGAAAAATTCGGGAGAATCCACATCTGCATATTGCGTAAGATACAAAACTATTCCGGTAATGCTCCATGAAGAAATAATACGCAGTATCAAATCTTCACGGGCGGTTTTGTCTTTTAAGAAGGCAGTAAAAAATTTTTGCATTATTTCTCTCCGTTTCTTGTTTATTCACAATAAAAATGTTATACTTTATTTGTTAAAAAATCAAGTCTAAACGGTGATTATTTTGAGAAAAGAAAGAATTTATTTAGAAAAAATCAGTTCCACCAACGATTATGCCGCCGAACTGCTGTATAACGGCGACAAAAATACCAGGGTGATTATTGCGTCTGAACAAACCTGCGGACACGGCAGGCTCGGCAGAAAATTTTATTCTCCGAAAGATACCGGGATTTATATGAGCATCATTGCGGACATTGAAGAAATAAAAAATCTGAATTTGCTGACTTCTCTTGCGGGACTTTCCGTATGCGAAGGGGCGGAAGAAATTTATCCTGCGGAATATAAAATAAAATGGCCCAATGATATCCTTGTGAACGGTAAAAAAATCTGCGGTATTTTAACAAAACTTATCAACGATACAAGTTCTCAGAAAATCAGCCATGCCGTAATCGGAATAGGTGTAAATGTAAATAATGATAAAGAGGATTTTCCCGAAGATATAAGAGATATCGCATCCTCTCTTAAAATCGAAACCGGCATATATGAGAACAAATCCGTTCTGACTGAAAAAATATTAAATAAAACGGATGAACTTATTTTCTCCTCCGGCAAAAATGATGCGGAAGCATTGGAAAAAATAAAAAAGCGTTCCCTTGTTATAGGCAGAAAAGTTTTTGTGAAAAATGAAAACAGAGAATACCTTGTAAAAGATATTTCCGAAAACGGCGAACTGATAGTAGATGACGCTGATAAAAACAAACTTATTTTCACAGGAGAAATTATTTTGTAAAAGTGTAGATAAAAATAATAAAATATGCTATACTATTCAGATAAAATGAAAAAGGACAGATGATATGCTTAATTACAATGTTACTGAAATTGCAAATGGCGTGGGTGTCTGCGTAATCCCCACAGACCGATTTAAAACAAACATTATTTCCGTTAAATTTTCTCTGCCTCTTGACGGAGATATTGAAGCAAACGCCCTGTTATGCTTTATGTTACGTCATGGGACAAAAAAATACCCCTCTATAACCGATATAAACAAACGTCTTTCCGAAATGTACGGTGCATCCCTGCAATACAATGTATATAAAGTCGGAGAAACACATGTAATCAGTTTTCAGATGACTTCGGTCAATGATAAATTTTCCATTGACGATAAAAGTATTTCAAAAGAATGTCTGGAATTTCTCCTTGATATGATTTTCGAGCCGAAAACCGAAAACGGACATTTTGCAGAAGATGATATTAACAGAGAAAAACGGCTTTTGACGGAAAAAATCGAAAGTGAATTCAGCGAAAAAAGAATATATTCCCTTGACCGTCTTATTGAAGAAATGTGCGTAAACGAGAATTATTCAAAAAGAAGATTCGGGGATAAGGAAACAATAAACACAGTAGATACGGGCCGTCTTGAAAAAGCATACGAAAATATGCTGAAAAAATCCTCCGTTCATATCAATATTGTAGGAAATGTTTACGGCGGAGCCGTGGATATGATAAAGGAACGCTTTGAAAAAATCGACAGAAGCAGTCTTGCTCCACTTCATACCGAATTTATCGTAAGTGCCGATAAAATAAAGCATGTTGAAGAAAAACTTGCGGTAAAACAGGGAAAACTTGTTATGGGATTAAGAGCCGGTATGACGGACAAGGACGATAATTATTTTGCCGTCCGTGTTATGACGGATATGTTAGGCGGCGGACCTTATTCAAAATTATTCATGAATGTCCGTGAAAAAATGAGCCTTTGCTACTACTGTTCCGCAAGGCTTCACAGAAACAAAGGCATTATTATTATTCAGAGCGGAATTGAGGACGAGAACAGAGAAAAGGCGGAAAATGCCATACTTGCGGAAATTAAAAATATGCAGGGCGGAAATTTCACCGAAGAAGATTTACAAAAATCTATCAAAGGTCTGACCGATGCGGCATTGGGTGTTTACGACACACCGGAAGGTATCGACTCATGGTTCTTACCTGAGGAATTTCCCGATAAATTCCTGACAGTAGAGGAATTCTGCGAAAAGATTTCAGCCGTAACCATGGAAGAAGTTCGTGTTGCGGCAATGGGTGTAAGTGTTGACACGGTTTATATGCTTTCTTCCGAAAAGGAGGATAATGAATAATGGAAATCAAAGAAATCAAAAATAAACTTTTAGGCGAAAAATATTATGAAATAAAACATCCCACAGGTGTAACGATTTTCGTTATGCCCAAAGAAAACTATTCAAGCACCTATGCGGTTTTCGGTACAAAATACGGCTCTATCGACACGGTTTTTGCCTTAAACGGCGACAAAGATTTCACGGAAATCCCCGAAGGTACTGCACATTTTCTCGAACACAAACTTTTTGAAAGTGAGGATTTAGATGCCTTTGAAAGATTTTCCGAAACAGGTGCAAGTGCAAATGCTTTCACATCATTTGACAGAACTTGCTACCTTTTCTCCTGCACCGGAAACTTTAAGAAAAACCTTGAAATCCTTTTAGATTTTGTCCAGTCCCCCTATTTCACAGAGCAGACCGTACAGAAGGAGCAGGGCATCATAGGACAGGAAATAAGGATGTACAGGGATGTTCCCGACTGGCAGGTTATGTTTAATCTCTTGCGTGCCATGTACAAAAATCATCCGGTGAGAATTGACATTGCAGGTACAGAGCAATCCATTGCCGAAATAACTGCGGAAACCCTTTACAAATGTTACAACACATTCTATAATCCGAAAAACATGGCTCTTGCCGTTGCGGGAAATACAACGGTGGAGGAAGTTCTTGAAGTGGCGGATAAAATGTTGAAAGCAAAAGAAACCGCTGACATAATCAGAAAAGTCCCGGATGAACCGAAGGAGGTCAACGAAAAAAGAATTGAAGAAAAACTTTCCGTTGCTTCTCCCCTGTTTAATCTCGGCTTTAAGGAAACATGGGACACTCCGGAAAGAACTTTAAAAGAAGAAATCTGTGCAAATATAATTTTAGACGTTATTGCCGGCAACACTTCCGATCTTTACAAGGAACTTCTTGACAAAAACCTTATCAACACAAACTTCGGTACAGAATACTTTAACGGTTACGGATACAGTGCCATGGTCTTTGCGGGAGAATCAAAAGATCCCGATGAAACAGCAAGGATAATCAAAGAAAAAATACGTTATTATAAGCAAAACGGAATTGATGAAAACAATTTTGAAGGTGTGAGAAAAAAACATTACGGCAGAGAAATCATGTCATTCAATGATGTTGACGATTTGGCTAACAGTTTGATTGAAAACTACTTCCTCGGTGACGGACTTTTTGAAAGTTTTGAAATATTAAAATCAATCACCCTTGAAGATATAAACAATATGCTCTCAAAAGTTCTTGAGGAGGAATATTCTTCTCTCTCCGTAATTCTTCCCGTGTGAGGTGAGATAATGAACGATTTTACAACAGTTTTCTTTAAAGGTTTGAAAAACGGAATTGATATCCCCTCCGTTCTTGCGGAGTTTAATCTTCCGGTTATCGGTCATATTTCCATCCGTTTTTACGGTGCGATAATCGCTTTCGGCTTTCTTCTTGCCGTGCTTTTCGGCGGAAGAATGGCGTATAAATGGAAAATGAGCCTTGATAAAATGCTTGATGTTCTCATTTACGGCACATTGGGCGGTATAGTGGGAGCAAGACTGTATTATGTAATATTTGAATGGCAGTATTATTCACATCATCTCGGTGAAATATATAAAATCTGGAACGGCGGTCTTGCCATCTACGGCGGTATTATCGGCGGTATTCTGGCGGCATTTATCGTAACGAAATTTACTAAATTAAATTTCTTCAACCTTTTGGATTTAGTAGGTATGAGTCTGCTGATAGGTCAGGGAATAGGTCGATGGGGAAATTTCATGAACCAGGAGGCTTTCGGCACAAACACGGAAATGCCTTGGGGAATGAAAAGCGAAAAGACAAAGGAATATATCCTTAATTCCCTTTCAACCTTTTCCGAAAAAGGTATCACAATGAATCCCGACGGATATGTACATCCCACTTTTTTATATGAATCAATCTGGTGTCTTACGGGATTTTTAATTCTCTACATTATATGCAGAAAATTCCGTAAATTCAGCGGTCAGGTTTTCCTTTCCTACGGCGTATGGTACGGGCTCGGCAGAATGATTATCGAAGGTTTCAGAACGGACAGCCTTTATTTTGCAAACACGACAATAAGAGTTTCTCAAATTTTATCCGGAGCAATAATGGTTGTATCTTTGATACTGTTGATTGTTCTTTTGATAAAATATAAGAAAAACCCGAAGCCCGTTGAAGGCGTTGATTTCTTTCCGGAAAATACAAAAAAGAAAAGTGAGGCATAATCATGGCAACTATTATTGACGGTAAAGCCCTGTCGCAAAAAATCAGAAACGAAATAAAAGAAAAAGTTTCATCTCTCAGAGAAAAAAACATACAGCCCTGCCTTGCGGTAATTATCGTAGGTGAAAATCCCGCTTCAAAAATTTATGTGGCAAACAAGAAAAAAGCATGCGAGGAAATCGGAATAAAATCTCTTGAATTTGCATTGGCGGAGGACACTTCGGAAAAGAAACTTCTCACGCTTATCGAAAAACTTAACGAGGATAAAACCGTTGACGGTATTTTATGTCAACTTCCCCTGCCGGAACATATATGCGAAAAAAATGTTATCAATTCAATCCGTGCCGACAAGGATGTTGACGCTTTTCATCCCGAAAATGTCGGTCATATCATGATAGGCGACTATTCGTTTCTCCCCTGCACTCCCGCAGGAGTTATGGAAATGTTTAAAGAGTATAAGATTGACATTTCCTCAAAAAACTGCGTTGTAGTCGGCAGAAGCAATATTGTGGGAAAACCTATGGCAATGCTTCTCATAAAGGAAAATGCAACCGTTACCGTATGTCATTCAAAGACGAAAAACCTTTCGGATTTCACGAAAAATGCCGATATTTTAGTCAGCGCCGTGGGTAAAGAAAAACTCATAACCGCCGATATGGTAAAAGACGGAGCAGTGGTTATTGATGTTGCGATCAACAGAAATGCGGGCGGTAAACTTTGCGGAGATGTTGATTTTGAAAATGTCAAAGAAAAGGCATCCTTCATCACTCCCGTTCCCGGCGGAGTAGGTCCCATGACCATTGCAACTCTCATGAAAAATACTCTTAATGCTTCTCTTATTCACAATAATCTTATATAAAATATTTGTATTTTTCTATTGACAATCAAAATATTTCGTAGTATAATACCGTCTGTAAAGTGATTTGCTTTACAGACGGTACGCTTTTGGAGGGAAGGATATGGCTAAGGATTTGCAGATAATTTTCCTGCTTGATTTTTACGGTGATATTCTCTCCCCTAAACAGAAGGATTTTTTAACCCTCTACTATGATGAGGACCTTTCGCTTTCCGAGATTGCGGAAAATGAAGGCATTACAAGGCAGGGTGTCCGTGATGCCATCAAACGTGCCGAAGCCCAACTTATTGAAACGGAAGAAAAATTAGGTCTTGTAAAAAGATTTGACGATTTCAAAAAAAGTGTTGATGAAATTTCGGAATGTGCCGAAAAAATCAGCCGTGAAAATCTGAAATGCGGTCTTTCAAAGGAAATAAGCGAACTTACCGTAAAAATAAGAAATATTGCTTCTCAAATTACTGAATGATATTCGGAGGATAACCTGATATGGCATTTGAAGGACTTGCCGACAAACTTGAATCGGCTTTTAAAAAGTTAAAAAGTAAAGGCAGTCTTACCGAGGCGGACGTTAAAAGTGCGATGAGAGAAGTTCGTATGGCCCTCTTGGAAGCCGACGTAAGCTACAAGGTTGCCAAGGATTTTACAAATACCGTAACGGAACGTGCCATCGGTGCTCAGGTTATGGAAAGTCTTACCCCCGGTCAGATGGTTATTAAAATCGTCAACGAGGAATTGACTAATCTTATGGGCGGCACAAAATCAAGAATTGCCACCGCTCCCCATCCTCCCACAGTGGTTATGATGTGCGGTCTCCAGGGTTCCGGTAAAACTACTCACAGTGCAAAAATCGCAATGATGCTTAAAAATGACGGACACCGTCCGTTGCTTGTTGCCTGCGATATTTACCGTCCCGCCGCTATAAAGCAGTTGCAGGTTGTGGGTGAGCAGGCAGGTGTACCCGTTTTTGAAATGGGAACGGAAAATCCCGTTAAAATCGCTTCCGAAGCAGTCAAACTTGCAAAGGATCAGGGTTATGATTATGTATTCCTTGATACGGCAGGCCGTCTTCACGTTGATGAAGAACTTATGCAGGAACTTAAAAATATCAAATCCGAAATTCATCCCCATGAAATTCTCCTTGTAGTTGATGCCATGACAGGTCAGGATGCGGTTAATGTTGCATCCTCCTTTGATGAGGCTCTCGGCATTGACGGACTTGTTCTTACAAAACTTGACGGTGATACACGAGGCGGTGCGGCACTTTCCGCAAGAGCCGTTACAGGCAAACCTATTAAATTTGTCGGTATCGGTGAAAAATTAGGCGACCTTGACGTTTTCCACCCGGACAGAATGGCATCGAGAATTCTGGGTATGGGCGATATGCTTTCTCTTATCGAAAAAGCGGAACAGACTCTTGATGAGAAAAAAGCGGAAGAACTTGAGAAAAAATTAAAAGCCAACAAATTTGACCTTAATGACCTTATCGACCAGATAGAGCAGGTCAGAAAAATGGGTTCGATAAAAGATACATTGAAAATGATTCCCGGAATAGGTAAAAAGATTGACGATGTTGAAATTGACGAAAGAAAATTCGACAGACTACGTGCCGTGGTTGAATCCATGACACCTGCCGAAAGGCAAAATCCCGACATCATCAATCCGTCCCGTAAACGCCGTATTGCCGCAGGCTGCGGACAGGAAGTGGAAGATGTTAACAAACTTCTCGCCCAGTTCAGACAGATGCAGAAAATGTTTAAGCAAATCAACGGAAAATCCGGAAGCAAGAAACACAGAAAACATAAAAATATGGCGGCATTCAACGGAATGAACGGCATGAACGGTTTCAATATTTAAACAGGTTATTTCAATCTTTTCGGGTATTAAACCAACTCGTGTGATTGTTAACAATAAATAAATTTATTATATTTTTGGAGGTTACAAAAATGGCAGTAAAAATCAGATTGCGTCGTATGGGCGCAAAGAGAGCACCCTTTTACCGTGTAGTAGTTGCAGATTCAAGATATCCCCGTGACGGCAGATTTATCGAGGAAATCGGTTATTTTAATCCTATGACCGATCCTGCTGACGTTAAGATTGACGGTGAAAAAGCAAAAAAATGGATCGCAAACGGTGCACAGCCCACAGATACGGTTAAAGCTTTGCTCAAAAAAGAAAACATCCTTTAATAACAGTTTCATATTAAGCACTTTTTCAGTAAATACTATAAAGGTGC
Organism: Acutalibacteraceae bacterium; assembly: GCA_045643165.1. Taxonomy (GTDB): domain Bacteria; phylum Bacillota; class Clostridia; order Oscillospirales; family Acutalibacteraceae; genus SIG575. The sequence continues at coordinate 23,633 of JAZUKF010000193.1, forward strand.
CGAACAGTTATAGGTACGGATGATACGAAAGGACGGATACAACGATGGAAGAATTGTTGATATCAATCGTAAAAGGTCTTGTTCAGGATCCGGATGCAGTTAAAGTTACTTCCTCCGATACAGAAGAAGAAGGCATTACGGTTTTTCACGTTAGCGTTGCTCATGACGATATGGGCAGAGTTATCGGTAAACA
>JAZUKF010000194.1:0-22811 GCA_045643165.1 Acutalibacteraceae bacterium
AACCTGCAACCCGAATCATGAGCATAACTGTTCCGGTTCATGCTCCGAATGCGGCGGCTGTCATTGATTTAAAATTCAGGGCGGACAGTTCACAAATATTTGAGTTAAAGGAGAAATTGCAGTGGCAGAACTTACACCAATGATGCGTCAATATATTCAGATTAAACAACAGTACCCGGATACACTGCTGTTTTTCCGTCTCGGAGATTTTTACGAGATGTTTTTTGAGGATGCGAAAACCGCTTCCATTGAACTTGAACTTGTTCTCACTTCAAGGGAATGCGGCGGAGATGAGCGTGCTCCCATGTGCGGAGTACCGTATCACTGCGTTGATAATTACATTGCACGTCTTGTTTCAAAGGGATATAAGGTGGCAATTTGTGAACAGATGGAGGATCCCGCTCTTGCAAAAGGAATTGTAAAAAGAGATATTACGAGGGTTCTGACACCGGGAACGGTTATCGAAAGCAATATGCTTGATGAGGGAAAGAATAATTATCTTGCTTCCGTCTATGTACACGGTAAAAAAGCGGGAATTGCTTTTTCAGATATTTCCACAGGTGAAATACATCTTACCGTGCTTGATGAAAATGATTTACTTTCGGCAATAATAAACGAAATCGGCAAGTATTCTCCCGCAGAAATCATAATGAATTCCGAAGCATCAACTCTTAAAGGTTTTGACAGTTTTATCGAAAAGGGTATGCAAATCCTGAAAGAGGTTATGGATGATGAATATTATGATGAAGAAAACTGTGTAAAATATATTGATAAACTTCTCTCAAAAAAGACGGAGGAATATTCCTTCTGCAATATACCGGAAGCTGTTTCCGCTCTCGGTTCATCCGTAAGATATTTAAGCGAACTCCAGAAAAGCGATCTGAAAAATATCCGTGAAATTGATTATTACCGTGAAGAAGGTTATATGAGGCTCAATATGTCCTCAAGAAGGAACCTTGAACTTGTTGAAACCATGAGGAATAAGGAAAAGCGAGGTTCTCTCCTTTGGGTTATTGACAAGACAAAATGCTCCATGGGTAAAAGAATGATCAGACGTTGGCTGGAAAATCCTTTGACCGGTTACAGCTCGATTATCAGAAGGAACAGAGCGGTTGAAGAATTGTATAACGATACCGTTCTTTTAGCCGATATTCGTTTCAATCTTGCCAACGTGAATGACCTTGAAAGAATAATGGCAAGAATTATTTACGGTACCGCAAACGCCAAGGAACTTCGTTCACTTAAATCCGCTACGGAGATTTTGCCTTACATAAAAACGGCCGTATCCGGATGTAAAAGTGAAATGCTTTCTGCGATAAATGATAATCTTGATATTCTTGAAGATATAAATAACACCGTTGAAAATGCCATTGTTGACGAACCGCCCTTTTCCGTCCGTGAAGGGGGAATGATCCGCAGAGGATATAATGAAGAACTTGATGTTTTAAAGGATATTGAAGCAGACAGCGTTAAATTTATTAACGATATGGCTTTAAATGAGCAGGAGAAAACGGGAATAAAAAAATTGAAAATCGGTTATAATCATGTTTTCGGTTATTATATAGAGGTGCCGAATGCTTTTAAAGAAGATGTTCCCGAAAATTATATACGTAAGCAGACGCTTACAAACTGTGAAAGATTTATTACCGAGGAACTTAAAGAACTTGAATCGAAAATTTTAAGTGCAAAGGAAAAAATCGTCAGAATTGAATATGAATTATTCACTGAAATCAGAGAGGAAATTGCATCTCAGTTTATGCGTGTACGTACAACGGCGGATGCCGTCGCTCAACTTGATGTGCTTTGCTCCCTTGCCCATGTTGCCAGAAGCAACAATTATTGCTGTCCGGAAATCGTTGACGCAGACCGTCTTGAAATAATCGACGGCAGACATCCGGTGGTGGAACTTATGCAGGATGATGCTCCCTTTGTACCGAACGATACCGTTCTTGATTGCGGTGAAAACAGGTGTGCAATAATCACAGGTCCCAATATGGCGGGTAAATCCACATATATGCGTCAGGTTGCTTTGATTGTATTAATGGCACAGATAGGTTCCTTCGTTCCTGCCAAAAGTGCGGTTGTGGGAATTTGCGACAGCATATTTACAAGAGTAGGTGCTTCCGACGATTTGGCATCCGGACAGTCAACCTTTATGGTGGAAATGAGCGAGGTTGCCGGGATTTTAAAGGAAGCCACAAATAAAAGCCTGATAATTTATGATGAAATCGGCAGAGGTACATCCACCTTTGACGGAATGAGCATCGCAAGAGCCGTTCTTGAATTTACTGCGGACAGTAAAAAACTCGGTGCTAAAACTTTATTTGCTACTCATTACCATGAACTGACCGAACTTGAAGGACAGATTGAGGGTGTGAAAAATTATAACATTGCCGTTAAAAAACGGGGCGAGGATATTACATTCCTCCGCCGTATCATCAGAGGAAGTGCGGACGGAAGTTACGGCGTTGAAGTTGCAAAACTTGCAGGTGTGCCGGTAAGCGTTGTTAAAAGAGCAAGAGTAATCCTTGACGAGATTGAAAGCGGTGCAATTCCCGTTTCCGTTATGGGCGAAATTAAAAATAACGTGCCTGAGTTTGAAGATGATATTCAGGTTTCATTCGGTTCCAATGCCGGAAATGAACTTATTGAAGAAATAAGTAAAATTGATGTTAATACTTTGACTCCCATTGAGGCAATGTCAAAGCTTTATGAAATAGTAAATAAAAGTCGTGAAATATAATTAAGGAGGTGTCAACGGCTTGTCAGTTATCAACGTATTACCGAAGCATATTGCGGATTTGATTGCGGCGGGAGAGGTCGTTGACCGTCCTGCTTCCGTTGTAAAGGAAACGGTTGAAAATTCTATTGATGCCGGTGCCGAAAAAATAACGGTGGAAATTAAACACGGCGGAATTACCTATATCCGTATCACCGATGACGGATGCGGAATAATGCGTGATGACGTGAAAAATGCTTTTCTCAGTCATGCAACCAGTAAAATTAAAAATGAAAATGATTTGTCCTCAATAGGTACTCTCGGTTTCAGAGGTGAAGCCCTTGCTTCCGTCAGCGCCGTTTCAAGAGTAGAAGTTCTTACAAGAAACAACGGGGATAATATCGGAACACATTACGTCATTGAGGGCGGAGAAGAAAAAATATTTGAGGATGCCGGATGCCCCTGCGGTACCACCATGGTTATCAGAGATTTATTTTTCAACACTCCTGCAAGAATGAAATTTTTAAAAAAAGATGTCAGCGAAGCCAATGCCGTAGCGGGAGTTGTTGACAGAATAGCACTTTCCCACCCGGAAATAAGCATCCGCTTTATCCGTGACGGGAAGGAAACATTGCTCACTCCGGGAGACGGAAAACTTCTTTCCGCAATTTATTCGGTTTACGGAAAAAATTTTGCGGAAGGTCTGCTTCCCGTGGACTATTCACTTAACGGTGTCAGGATTGACGGTTTTATTTCCAAGCCCATTAACGCAAGGGCTAACAGAAGTATGCAGATTTTCTTCATTAACGGCAGACTTGTACAGACTAAAACAGGTTCCGTCGCTTTGACCGAGGCATATAAAAATTCAATTATGGTGGGGAAATTTCCCGCATGTGCTTTAATTATTCATATTCCCAATGAAACGGTGGACGTAAATGTTCATCCCTCTAAACTGGAAGTAAGATTTGCAAATGAAAAGCCAATATATGACTGCATTTACTATGCGGTAAAAAATACAATTTCCGAAACGGATTCAAGACCGCAGGTGGATTTGAGTAAAATCGCAGTTCAGCCGAGATTTGTTCAGCCTGAAAAATTTGAACAGGTAAAAATAACCGAATCAAAGCCCAAAACCGATTTTTGGCAAAAACAAAATTCCTACGACTATAAAAAAGAATATGATAAAACGGTAAAAAAAGATGACGGTATTTTAAAAGATTCATCTCCGAATTATCAGACATCACAGTTGAACACCGCACCGGAAGTAAATCTTCCCTTGTCGGGGATAAAAATATTTGAGCCGAAAGCAGAAAAAAATACTTCGGAATTTGCAGAGAGTAAACCGGAGAAAATTACCGATGTTACCGATAGTTTTACCGATGAAGTTAAAGATGAAATCGTTACAGATAATAATGATATTGATATAAAAATTGTGGGTGAAGCATTTAAAACATATATTTTTGCCGAATGTAACGGAAAACTTCTTATCATTGATAAACATGCCGCCCATGAAAGAATGATTTTTGAAAAACTGAAAAAGCAGGAAAGCATATCAGAACGTCAGATTTTATTATCCCCCGTTACGGTTACTTTTGACAAGGACGGATATAATGCGATTGCGGAAAATCTTGATTTACTTGATGAAGCAGGTTACGGTATCGAGGAATTCGGTACGGGAAGCATAATAGTAAGAGAATGTCCCGCAGTAGTTTCCCATGAGGATATTGAGGGAAGCATTGAGGAAATTGCACAATATCTTAAAGAAAGCAGAAAAGATATATTAACGGAAAAACTCGATAAAATTTATCACTATACCGCCTGCCGTGCGGCGATAAAAGCCGGTGATAAAACAAGCGGATATGAACTTGAATTGTTTGTGAAAAATCTTTTGAAGGATGATAAAATACGTTATTGTCCCCATGGCAGACCTGTAATCGCAGAGTTGACAAAACGTGAAATCGAAAAATTTTTCGGCAGAATACAGTAAGAAAGGCGGACGGCGGTATTGAAAAAAATAAAAGTTGTTGCCGTTGTCGGGCCTACTGCTTCCGGTAAAACCGGACTTGCCGTTGAACTTGCAAAACGGCTTAACGGTGAAATAGTGTCTGCGGATTCAATGCAGATTTACAAAGGTATGGATATTGCAAGTGCAAAGCCGACGGTTGAGGAGAGAAGTGAAGCCGTCCATCATCTTGTGGATTTTCTTGAACCTTCGGAAACTTTCAGCGTTGCGAGATATGTTTCACTTGCAAAGGAAAAAATATTCGACATTCATTCAAGAGGGAAATTACCCATTATATGCGGCGGAACGGGATTATATATCGACTCCCTGTTAAGCGGAACATCATTTCTCAATAATACATTTGATGAAGAAATAAGAAAAAAACTTTTTGACCGCCTTGAAACCGAAGGCACGGGAAAAATGTATGAAGAGTTACAAAGAATTGATCCCGATGCGGCAGAAAAAATCCATAAAAATAATTCGGTAAAAATCATGAGAGCCCTTGAAATATATTATACAAGCGGAAAGACTCTGAGCCGTCAGAATGAACTGTCGCATATTGAGGAAAGTCCCTTTGACAGCATTTTTATCGGACTTAAAACCCTTGACAGAGAAGTTTTATATTCGAGAATAAATAAACGTGTTGATATGATGCTTGATATGGGGCTTGAGGAAGAAGCGAGAGATTATTTTAAAAAAGATTTAGGTTCCACCGTATGTCAGGCAATAGGTCATAAAGAATTAAAACCGTATTTTGACGGTATGATTTCCCGTGAAGAAGCGGTGGAAAATCTGAAACGTGCCACAAGAAGATACGCTAAAAGGCAGTTGACATGGTTCAGAAGAAATGAAAAAATAAATTGGCTTAATTCAGATGAATTTGAAAACACAGAGGATTTATATTTACAGGCAGTAAAAATCGTGAAGGAGTGGTAACATGGGCAAATCGTTGAAAAAAGTATTTGAAATACTTGTTTTTGCGGCATGTCTTTTTGTTATCGCTGACTTGTTTTATATGGTTATTCGTGGGAATTACGATCCTATGGAAACGGAAACCGTATCAATGAAAACGGTTGAGAAAAGCATTGATACCGATATTTTTATTATCAGAGATGAAAATGTAATTTCCGAAAATGTTTCCGGTACGGTGGTGCCTCTTGTCAGCGACGGACAGCGTGTTGCCGAAGGTGAAGGTCTTGTTGCCGTATTCGGCTCCGAAAAGGATGCCGCAGACTATGTTAGAAAACAGGAGATTGATAAGGAAATTTCACGTCTTGAAACTGTTTCAAATGCGGAAAAATTAAATATCCGTGATATTAAATCTTATGATAATTCGATAAATGAAGTGTTTAATACTTTGGTGGAAGTTATTGAAAGCGGTAATTTTTCCGAAATAAATAATTATTCTTACACCGCAAGGGATAAACTTACAAGCCGTCAGATTTCTTTAGGCGAAACTGTAGATACCACTGAAATAATCAACACATTGAAAAGTGAACGCAATAAGTTAGGCGGAGATAATCCCCGCTACATTACCGCAGATAATACCGGGTATTTTATCAATACAACCGACGGATACGAAAACACGTTGAAGTATAGCGATGTATTAGATTTTACTCCGGAAATGGTTGAAAAAGCATTGAATTCCGAAGCGGAAAAATCAAATGTGGGAAAAATCGGAAAACTTGTCGATGATTTTAACTGGTATATGGCGGCAAGTGTTACAAGAAATCAGGTTGATGATTTAAAGGTGGGTGATACCGTTAAGGTGAGATTTGAAAATTCCGCCTTATCGGATATTTCCGCAAGCGTGGCAAAAATAAATACCGACATAAACGGCAAGGTTGCTTTAATTCTCAAAAGCAATAAAATTTTCGGAAACGATTCCGAAATGAGAATTGAAAAAGCGAAAATCATTACAAAAACAATTAAAGGGTATAAAATAAATAAGGAAGCAATAAGGACTTTTAACGGTATAAACGGAGTTTATATTTTAAGAGGAAATCTTGTGAATTTCAGAAGAATATCCGTACTTTTCAACGCAGATGATTATGTTGTCGCAAGGACATACGAGGATGAAAATTATCAGAAACAGAATAATTCCGGTGAGATTGCCGATGAAGAACGGTTATTTAAGAAAACGTTGTCAACAAGAAGACGTGAAGATCCTCAATGGATAATCGACAGCGAGGAACTTTATTCCGTAAGCAATGTTTTGTCTAAACCCTATGTCAAATTATTTGATAATATTATTATAAAAGGAAGTGATGTTTATGACGGCAGAATTATATGATGAACAACGCTTCAAACAAATCAGCGAAAACATAAAAATCATCAACGAAAAAATAAATAATGCCGCAATAAAAAGCGGAAGAAAATTTGAAGATGTGGGTCTTATGGCGGTTACGAAAACCGTTGAGGCTAAATATATAAACCATGCCATTGATAATTGCGGTATAAAACTTATCGGTGAAAACAAGGTTCAGGAATTTTTCTCGAAGGAAGATGAACTTCATCTTGACGGATGTGAGGCACATCTTATCGGACATTTGCAGACAAATAAAGTCAAACAGATCGTAGGTCATGTTTCAATGATAGAGTCTGTGGACAGCGTTAAACTTGGAAAAGAAATAGGTAAGGAAAGTGTAAAAAAAGGAATTTGTACCGATATTTTGGTGCAGGTAAATATAGGTGAAGAAGAAAGCAAATTCGGGATAGACAAGAATTATCTGACAGAATTTGTTGAAGAAATCGGAGAAATTTCCGGAATTAAGGTAAAAGGATTGATGGCAATACCGCCGATTTGCGATAATTCGGAAAAAGTTCGAAGTTTTTTTTCAAATATGTATAATATGTTTCTTGACATTAAGGGAAAAAAATCAGATAATATAGATATGGCTACATTATCAATGGGAATGTCCGGAGATTTTGAAGATGCCGTTCTTGAAGGTTCAACGGAAGTACGTATAGGCTCATCCTTGTTTGGTATGAGAGTATATTAAAATTATATTTAAGGAGGATTTTTAAAATGGACTTAAAGGATAAGATTAAAAAATTTATTATGGGTTCCGAAGAGGATGAAGAATTCGGTGAAGTTGCCGATTATGATTACGAGGAAAATGACGACGTTCAGCAGAGCGGTCCTTATCAGCCCATGGAAAGTTTTGAAAGCAGTTTTGACAGCGGTAAAAAGCAGACACAGTTTTTCAATGAGAGAAATAACAAGGTGGTTAATTTCGCTTCCGCTTCAAATAATACTGAAAGAAGTTCAAACCGTCCCCATGTTGTTGTTGCAAAACTTGAAAAATTTGAAGATGTGGGCGAGGTTGCAAAAAATATAAATGAAAAGAGAATGGTTATCATCAACCTTCAGGATGCTGATAATCCCACGACTCAGAGAATTATTGATTTCATTTACGGAGTTGCAATCGCAAATAAGAGCGAACTTAAAAGAATTGCTTTCAGAACATATATTATTAAACCTCAAAACTATGATTATACAGGCAGCGACGGTTTTGACAGTAATAATATGGACGGTATTATTTTCGGTAAATAATTCAGTGTGATATATTGTGGGATTGGAGGATGACGGAATATGCTTACACCTAAAATGATAAAGGGTTATCAGTTTCAACAGGCAGGCAGAGGATGTTATAAAGCGGAAGAGGTTGACGATTTTCTTAATCAGATTGTCGAATCCTATGAACAGTCGTTTAAAGAAAACGGTGAACTTGTCCGTAAACTCAGCATTCTTGCCAACAAGTTGAACGAATATAAGAATGAAGAGCAAAGTGTCCGCAAAGCCATCAATAACGCTCAGACCGTTATTGATAAAATGTTGGATGATGCTAAAAAAGAAAGTAAAAAAATTATCGACGAAGCAAATGAAAGAGCGAAAAATGTGGATTCCATCACCAATGCAAAAATAAAGACGATGGTTGACGAAGTTGAGGCTCAGATGAGAATTGCTTACGATAAAGCCACTTCACAGGCTAAAAGTTTGCGTGAAAAATCCGCAAGAGAAGCCGAAACGAAAATATCTGAAGCGAAGGAAAAGTGTGCAAAAATGCTTTCCGCCGCCGAAGCTCAGTCTAAGGCTATCCTTGAAAGAGCAAAATCCCAGTATAGTCTTCTTGTTACAGATGCGGACAGAGAAAATAAAACCAATTCCGAAAATCTCAGGACTCAGATAATTGAGGAGAAAAAGGCTCTTGATGCTTTGAAACGTGAAAGAGAAAGTTTTAAAGCGGAATTGATTGAAATTTACAGCCGTCAACTGGATTTATTAAATCAAATTCCGGATTATAAAATGGAACCGGATGTTGAAGAAACGGTTGAAAGAATTGTTGAAGAAGAAAGTTCGGGCAGCATTGACCGTGAAGCCGTTGATAAACTCGTTGATAAATTTATCGGTGAAACGGATGAAATCTTTAATGCGGATGAATTTTTCAAACAGTATGCCGAAGACGGCGAGCAGGAAGATGAAACACCGGAAGATTTGACTTTTGATACGGATTTTGATGAAGAAGTAAATGAAATTGATAAAGCGGTTGATGAAGTTCTTAATGAAACGGTTGATGAAATAATTGATGAATATGAGGATATTTCATCAAGTTCCGATGAAGAGCATGAAATAAGATTTACAAGTGAAGATTTTGAGGAAATCAAAAGCGGTTTTATTTTCAAAGAACAGGATGATGAACCGGATTATGATAAATCCGAGGATAATTCTTTTGATTTTGACGAGTCGGAAGATGATGATGAAGATGATGAATCTTTTGAACTTAAAGATGTCAGCGTTGACGAAACAGATGATGAGGAAGATATTTTCGGCGGATACATCAATTCCGACGATACAGACGATGATGACCTTTTAGGCGGATTGAAGGATTTGTTCGGCAAAGAATAATTTTTTATGAGGTAAAGGAATGGCACAACTGATCACAGTAATAATAACGGCTGCACTTGTTGCAATCGACCAGATAATAAAATATATAGTTGTAAAAGACCTTATGCCTGTGGGAAAAGCAGACTTTATTCCCGGAATACTTGAATGGAATTACACCGAAAATACCGGTGCGGCATTCAGCATTTTTGAAAATCATACCGCCGTTCTATCCGTATTTACCACGGTAATAATCGTTGCAGGATTTATTTATTTGTTTTCGGGTAAAATCAAAAGCAAGATAAATTATACTGCATTGGTTATGATTTTGTCGGGAGGATTGGGAAATCTTGTTGACAGAATTTTTCGCGGCGGTCATTTTTTCAGAGGTTATGTTGTGGATTACATCAAAGTCCTTTTTACGGATTTTGCGGTTTTCAATTTTGCCGACTGTCTTGTAACGGTGGGTGCGATAATTATTATAATCAGTTTGATAGTTGATATATTTAAAGAAAAAAAGGTCAGTTAATAATTATGGTAGATGCGTTAATACTTTGTGTCAGCGAAGAGGATAGGGACATCCGAATAGATAAATTCATTGCGGAAAAAACGGAGGGCATTTCCCGTTCCCATGTCCAAAAAATACTTGAAAACGGCGGAGTAAGCGTAAACGGAAAAAAGGTTGAGAAAAACTATAAAGTTTCATCCGGCGACAGCATCAGCATTTTGTTTGAAGCTCCTCGGAAACTTGAAGCCGAAGCACAGAATATCCCTCTTGATATCAGATATGAGGATAACTGTCTGCTTGTTGTGAATAAGCCGAAGGGTATGGTCGTTCATCCTGCTCCGGGGAATTTTGACGGCACTCTCGTTAACGCACTTTTGTATCATTGCGGGGACAGTCTTTCCGAAATAAACGGAGTAATCCGTCCCGGAATTGTACATAGAATTGATAAGAATACAAGCGGTCTGCTTGTTGTTGCAAAAAACGATATGGCTCATATCAATTTAGCGGAGCAGATAAAATATCATAATTTTGACAGGGAATATCAGGCCGTTGTTTACGGTCATCTTAAAGAACCCACAGGGACAGTAAATGCCCCCATAGGGAGAAATCCCAATAACAGAATGCAGATGTGTGTTACCGATAAAAATGCAAAAAATGCCGTAACACATTATGAAGTTATTAAGGAGTATAAGGATTTTACACATGTAAAATTGATTTTGGAAACAGGTAGAACTCATCAGATAAGAGTTCATATGAAGTATATAGGTCATCCCGTGGCAGGTGATGACGTGTACGGACCGTCAAAGGTAATAACGAAACTTGAAGGACAGTGTTTGCACGCCGGTTTAATCGGTTTCAGACATCCTTCAAGCGGAGAAAAAATAACAATAAGAAGTGAGCTGCCTCAATATTTTGAGGACTTTTTGAAGCAGCTTGAAAACAACTGACTTAGGAGGCATCATTTTGGATTCAGTAACAAAGCAACAGTTGAAAATTAAAGCATGTAAAGTCAGAATGGGAATTATCGAAGGCGTTTATAACGCAAAATCCGGACATCCCGGCGGTTCCCTTTCCATTGCGGAAATATTGACTTATCTCTATTTTATTGAGATGAATGTTGATCCGAAAAATCCGCAAATGGAAAACAGAGACAGATTTGTTCTTTCAAAAGGACATACCGCTCCCGCACTTTATGCCGTGCTTGCACACAGAGGATTTTTCTCAACGGATGAATTGAAAACATTGAGAAAAACAGGCTCCATGCTCCAGGGACATCCCAGCATGAGAAAAACTCCGGGTGTTGATATGAGCACAGGTTCTTTGGGACAGGGGATTTCCGTTGCCGCCGGTATGGCATTAGGTGCAAAAATCAGCGGTAAAGATTTCAGAGTTTATACTATTCTCGGAGACGGTGAGATAGAAGAAGGTCAGGTTTGGGAGGCCGCAATGTATGCAAGTGCAAAGGGACTTGATAATCTTGTTGCGGTTGTGGATAACAATAATTTACAGATTGACGGTACGGTTGCCGAAGTTAATTCACCCTATCCCATTCCCGAAAAATTCAAGTCATTCGGCTGGAATGTAATAGAAATTTGTGCCCATTCCTTTGATGAAATCGAAGCGGCTTTTTCCGCTGCAAAGGGATTTAAGGGAAAACCCACGGTAATCGTTGCAAAGTCCGTAAAAGGAAAAGGTGTTTCCTATATGGAGGACAGTTGCGGTTGGCACGGTAAGGCTCCCAACGAAGAGGAATATAATACGGCGATGAAAGAACTCAGCGACAAGCTTATGGAATTGGAGGCATAAACAATGGCAGATATAGTTAAAACGGCTACAAGAGAAGCATACGGAAATGCCCTTGTTGAGCTTGGTGCGGTAAACGAAAAGGTTGTAGTTCTTGACGCAGACCTTGCCGCCGCTACAAAAACAGGCGGATTTAAAAAAGCATATCCCGACAGATTTTTTGATACAGGTATTGCCGAGGGCAATATGATAGGAATTGCAGGAGGACTTTCCACAACCGGATTTACCGTTTTCGCAAGTTCGTTTGCAATGTTTGCGGCAGGAAGAGCCTTTGAGCAGGTCAGAAACACATTGGGTTATCCTCATCTTAATGTTAAATTCGGTGCAACTCATGCAGGTATATCCGTAGGTGAAGACGGTGCAAGTCATCAATGCTGTGAAGATATTGCTTTGATGAGAACCATTCCCGGTATGACCGTAATTAACCCTGCCGATGATATTGAAGCAAGAGCGGCAGTTTTTGCCGCCGCAGAAAATGACGGACCGTTTTATCTCAGATTCGGCAGACTTGCAGTGCCGAGAATTTTTGATGAAACATACCGTTTTGAAATCGGTAAGGGTGTTCAGCTTGTTGAGGGTACGGATGTTACGATTATCGCAACGGGACTTATGGTAAACGAAGCTTTGATTGCGGCTGAAAATCTTAAAGCGGAGGGCATCAGTGCCGCCGTAATCAATATGCACACTATCAAACCTATTGACAGAGATATTATTGTTGAGGCGGCAAAAAAGACGGGTGCTATCGTAACCACCGAGGAGCATAGTATTATCGGCGGTCTCGGCAGTGCGGTAAGTGAAGTCGTCGCCGAAACGGTTCCCGTACCTGTTATCAGACACGGAGTAAATGATGAATTCGGTCAGTCAGGTCCTGCACTTGAACTGTTGAAGGTTTACGGACTTGATGCAGAGCATATTGCAGAAAATGCAAAAAAAGCGATCAGCCTGAAAAAATGATGCTGTATAAATAACAAAAAAACCGCTTACGGCTTTAATTGATGCCTGTAAGCGGTTTAATTATTTTATTTTGCTCCTTTAGAGAACGTAAACCGTAATGTTTCTTCTGCCGAAATTGACACATTCTCCGTAGGTGTTGAAATACAAGTCGGCAATGGTACCTGTTCCGTTGTAGATAAATCCGCCTGTATCGGCTGCGATTGCATAACCGTAAACGTATTTACCGTCATCTGAAACGATCCAGAGTTTTGAACCGTAGGGGATTATTTTCGGGTTAACCGCAACATATCCGGGCTGAGGTACTTTTCCTGTTGATGTTCTGTATCCGCCGTAATATGCCGTACCGGAACCGGTCAACTTCCTTTTATAACTTGTGGGAACAAGGTTACTGTTCACAGAGTAGTTTGAAGGAAGTTTAAAGTTAGATACCGTTTTAATTGAAGAAATATTTGCGTTGGCGGCAACTGTTTTCTTGCCGGGAACCGTTTTTGTGCCTCTGAGAACAACTTCATTAACGGCTTTCTTTATGACCTTTGATGAAAGTTCCTTAGAAGAAACACGTTTTCCGTCAACATATTTATCAAGATATTTTACCGTTCTCTGACCGTCAGAGCCTGCGGATTTAACTGAAAATGTTCCTTCTTCAAGTTTTGAGGAATTTTCGTATGTGGATGTGTAGGGGATTTTCTCCGTTGCGGTACGCTGGGAGAATTTTACACGTTTTACGGTAATAACGGTTTTAGCCATTATTACGGTTCCTCTTTTCGGGGAAACAATATCATCTTTTCCCAGTTTAATTCCGACTTGAGCAAGGATTTTCTCCACGGTGGAAGTCATAACCTTTTCAATGGATTGTTTTCCGTCGGCAATGATTTTGACCTTAATATTTTTAGTAACAACGATTTTCATTCCGTTGTAAAGTGTGTCCGTTAAATTACAGTTGATTTCATATCCTTTGCCGAGTTTGATATTCGCTTTATCAAGGATTTCTTCAACATTTTTGTAACCTACGAAAGCCTTTTCTTTACCGTTGAAACTGAGGATTACATCGTAACCTCTCGTAACAACTACGGTGCTGTCCTTACCGGGAACCAATTTTTCCGTATTGATAATATCGTTTCCATCGGTAACAATATTTGCCTGCTGGAGAATAACATTAACATCATCGGATCTTGTGGTGATTTTTACGGATCTTTTTCCGTCAATTACGGTAACATCATAAGACGATGAAACAGCGGCAGCACCGATCGTCAAAGCACACATTATAACGAGTATAATGGAAATGACTATTTTTGCAGTTTGCCAAATTTTATTCTCTCGGTTTATCTTAATCATAAAATCTGTTTGGATGAGGATGATAATCAGCCTCTCCGTTCCTTTCTGAAATTCGGTTAAAAACCGTTTTTTCTTTTGTGATTAGTAACGCCGTAGACAGATGCATCATTCATTTATCAGCATCATGTTGCCCATTATAAAGACAAAACAAAGTAAAGTCAAATCCGAAAATAATAAATATTTATGCAAAACTAACAAAAAACACATATATAATTATTGCATATCGGAAAATAAAAAACAAATACAACTAAATATAGTGGTTATTTTGAAATGACAGTACAAATGTTTCGTCAAAACGTAAAAAATTACAAATTCGTTACAATCTGTTACAATTATATGCTTTTTTGTAAAAAATATTCTTAATTTTGAAATATTTAGTACAACATTTGTAAATATTTTGTCGAAAAATAATACTTGTACCCAAAATATGGTATTTTTCATATATATGATATATAGACAATAGTCTGAAATTAAGGAGGCAGTCATATATGTGCGGAATAGCAGGTAAAATATCTTTTGATAAAGATTTGAGAAATGATATGGAAACGTACCGTAATGTAAAGAACGTATTAAAAAACAGAGGTCCCGACGATTCGGGGATTTTTACAGATGAAAATGTTTCATTGATACATACACGTCTTGCGGTTATTGATGTGGAAAACGGAAAACAGCCCATGAAAATCAACTACGGAAATACTGCATATATAATAGTATATAACGGAGAACTTTATAACACGGATGAAATCAGAAATGAACTTATTTCTCTGGGTATGGATTTTAACACTCATTCCGATACGGAAGTAGTTTTAAAAGCATATATAATATGGAAAGAAAAATGTCTTGAAAAATTTAACGGTATATTTGCTTTTGCAATATGGGATGCCGGAGAAAAACGTCTTTTCCTTGCGAGGGACAGAATTGGCGTAAAACCGTTATTTTTCAGCGATGTTAAGGGTGAATTTATATTTTCCTCCGAGATAAAAGGTATTTTATCATTCGGTGTAAAGGCACAAGCGGATATAAAGACTGTTTCGGAAATCGTTTTAATAGGTCCCGGAAGAACACAGGGATGCGGAGTTTTCAAAAATGTATATGAAATACCCCCGGCACATTACTTTATTGTTGACAGAAACGGAATGAAAAAAATACGGTATTGGAAACTGAAAGATAAAAAACATGAAGATGATTTTCAGACAACCGTTATGAAGGTACGTCATCTTGTTACCGATTCGATCAAAAGACAACTTGTTTCCGATGTGCCCGTATGTACTTTCCTTTCGGGGGGACTTGATTCAAGTCTGATCTCCTCTGTTGCAGACAGATTTTTTGAGGAAAAAGGTGAAAAGTTACACACATTTTCCGTGGATTACAGAGATAATGACAAATATTTTAAACCGGGAAAATTCCAGCCCAACAGCGATAATGAGTTTATAAAAATAATGGCGGAATATTTAAACGGAGAGCATCATCTTGTTACCATAGATACGGATGAACTTGTGTCTGCATTGTATGAAGCGGTTGATGCAAGGGATTTACCGGGAATGGCGGATGTTGATGCATCAATGCTTATTCTGTGCCGTGAAATCAAAAAGCAGGGTACGGTTGCGTTAAGCGGAGAATGTGCCGATGAAATTTTCGGCGGTTATCCCTGGTACAGAGATGAGTCGATTCGAGCCATTGACGGCTTCCCCTGGGCACAGTCAACAGCATACAGATACGGATTTTTAAAGAATGATTTTGCCGTAAAAATAAATCCCGATGAATATGTTTATTCACGTTACAAAAATACTGTTGACGATACGGAAAAACGGGAAGGTTTATCAAAAACCGATTCAAGAATGAAGGAAATGATGAAACTTAACCTTGATTGGTTTATGCAAACTTTACTTGACAGAAAAGACAGAATGAGTATGTACAGCGGACTTGAAGTGCGTGTACCGTTTTGCGATTACAGAATTGCCGAATATCTTTATAACGTTCCATGGGAATATAAGGATTATAACCATTGCGAAAAGGGACTTCTCAGGAAGGCAATGGAAGGCTATCTTCCCGATGAGGTGCTTTGGAGAAAGAAAAGTCCCTATCCGAAAACTCATAATCCCAATTATCTGAAAGCGGTTTCCGATATATTAAAGGAAATAATACACGACGCTTCTTCACCTATCCTGTCGGTGCTTGACAAAAAAAGTCTTGAAAAGATACTTAAATCAGATGTATCCGTTCCGTGGTACGGTCAACTGATGACCACGCCCCAAACTATTGCATATTTTATTCAGTTTAACTACTGGCTGGAAAAATATAAAGTGGAAATAATTTGATTTTAAAATATGTATTGTTTTTAATTGAAAAATATGATATTATTATGGTAGATTGGCGTGACGGGTTTAACTCCCGACAGCCTAAAATTAAAAGGGGATGTCAAAAATGAAACTAACAGGAAAAATCATATCTTTTGTTCTTTGTATAGCAATAATAATTTCATCTTTTGCTATTATGGGAACGGCGGCGGAAACAAATAATCTCAGCAGTATGGAAAAACTTCCGGAAAAATATCCCGTGGTTTTTGTTCCCGGCGTAGGTCAATCTCAAACATATCTTTATGACGGTTACGGAAATGAAATCAGCAGTTGGAATTTGATAAATGTCAATACGAATTTCAAGACGGAAGATTATTTTAAAATTGCAAAGGTTGCGATTCCGCTTGTATTTTCCGCATTTATCGGTAAAAATCTGATAGAAAAAGAAAGTCTTTCCGATTTAATGCAGGTGCTTTTTAAAAATATTATCATTGATGATAACGGCGATTTGAGACCGGGCGTTAATACTCCCTGTTATAAGTATCCTGTTTCAAAATATCAGGGTGAAGCAAAACGGATTTTCTATAACAGAATTCCCTGTCAGGAATTGATTGATTATGTGGGAGCGGATAATGTTTATTGCTATAATTATTCCTGTTTCTCATATACATATAAGGTTGCGGCAGGTCTTAATGATTTTATTAAAAATGTTGTTCTTAAACAAACCGGTGCAGATAAAGTTATTCTTGTTCCCATGAGTATGGGCGCAACTGTTGTAAATGCTTATTTTGACGATTATGCCGAGGAAAAGGACGTTGCAAAGGTTATCAGCATTGTGGGTGCATGGAACGGAAGCGACGTTTTCGCCGATTTGGTTACAAATGATTTTGACGAAGATGCTCCCGAAATGGTTTATAACGGACTTGTGGCGGAATTGGTTGGAGAGCCTTACGGCTATCTTGTAAATCTTGCTGTACGTATTTTCCCGAAAGCGGTTCTGAGCGATATTATCCGTGAAGTTCTTTCTTCACTTTGTGAAGAGGTTATGTTTAAAACAACATCATTCCTCTCTCTTATTCCCAGCGAAAGATTTAAAGCCATCAGCGAAAAATATCTCTCCGGAAACGGAAAAGAATATATTAAACTTCAGGCTGAAAAATATTATAAATATCAATCAAATCTTAAAGCAAATTTCAAAAAATTAACCGATGATTACGGAATAGATTTCTATTTCATTTGCGGATACAATATGGGATTCGGAAGCAACTCCTCAGATTTCAGATTTTTTGAATTTTTCAACAGTGCAGATGAAACAAATTCCGACGAAATTATCCAGATTTCATCCACCGCTCCCGGTACATCCTTCGTTAAGGCGGGTACAAAATTCCTTTCATCATATAAGGCGGTAAATCCTGTTTGTACAGACAAAACCCATAACCATATTTCTCCCGACGGCTCGATAGATGCTTCAACTGCATATTTCCCGGAAAAAACATGGTACTTTGAGGGACAGACTCACGAACTGACATATAATAATACCGCACTTTCTCTTGCTTTCAGAATTGTAAGAGGAGAGATAAAAGATATTCATGACTGTGAAGATACATTCCCCCAGTTTAACGAGTCAAGGGATGTAAAAAAACTTGTTAATGATTATATCCCACAGGCGGAAGCACTTGACAGAAAAACTCTTTCCCCCACATTATCAATCAGACTTGACAATGCTCTTAAAGAAGCAAAGGAAATGGTAAACAGAACGATAAATGACAGGGATAAGGATGATGCAATTATTGAAGAATTGTATAACTGTCTTGTTGAAGCGGGAGTTTACTCCGTATCAGCACCCACAAAATCCGAAATCGTTATGACAAAAATCTTTAAAGCATTAAGCGACGGAGCATATAAAATTTTCGGTGCAAAAGGCTTTTCGGATTTAGGTAAAAAATAAATCTAATTGAACGGGCTGTTCAACGCAGCCCGTTGTTTTATCAGTATAGTATAATGAGGAATTATATGATAGGTAAAAACGAAAAATATATTGTTGATGTTACGTCAATAAATTCATCCGGATTCGGCGTTTGCAGGATTGACGGAATTGTGTGCTTTGTTTCCGGCGGTGTAACCGGGGACAAGCTTGAAATAAAAATAATAAAGTCGAAGAAAAATTATCTTGTGGGCAGAATTGAAAAAATTATAAAGCCCTCGGATTTAAGATGTGAAAATGACTGTGATGTGTTCAAAAATTGCGGAGGTTGTGTTTACCGGCATATCGGATATGAAAATGAATCGGAAATAAAATATAATATTGTAAAGGATGCTTTTGAAAGAATTGCACATCTTGATGTAAAACTTAATCCCATAATTTCCGCTGATGAAACATTGAGATACCGGAATAAAGCACAGTTTCCCGTGGGTGAAGAAAAGGGACGGATTTATACGGGATTTTTTGCACCGAGAAGTCATAATATTATTGAATGTGATGACTGTCTTTTACAGCCTGAGGAGTTTTCCGAAATCACCGAAACCCTTTGCAAATGGGCAGAGCGTTATAAAATCAATGCGTATGACGGTGAAACGGGAAAGGGGATTTTAAGGCATATTTTTTTAAGAAAAGCGGAGTCAAGCGGAGATGTTATGCTTTGCGTTGTAGCAAATTGCAGAAACATTCCTCATACGGATGAACTTATTGTTGATGTGAGGGAAAAATTCCCGTTTGTAAAAAGCATTGTTCTGAATATCAACAGGGAAAAGACCAATGTGATTTTAGGTGCAGAATGTGTAACCCTTTGGGGAGAGGACTGTATTGTTGATGAACTGTGCGGAATTAAGGTGAGAATTTCTCCTCTTTCATTCTATCAGGTGAACAGAATACAGGCACAGAAACTTTATAAAAAAGCAGCTGAATATGCATCCTTGCAGGAGAACGAAACTCTGCTGGATTTATATTGCGGAACCGGTACAATAGGTCTTACCATGGCAAAGAAAGTAAAGAAACTTATAGGTGTTGAAATTGTGCCGGAGGCAATAGAGGATGCAAAAATAAATGCCGAGTTGAACGGTATAGATAATGCGGAATTTATCTGTGCCGATGCCGAAAGAGCGGAGGAAATAATCCGTGAAAAAGGTATCGGAATTGATGTTATGATCGTGGATCCGCCGAGAAAAGGAATGTCCCCGGAAACGGTAAAAAGAATTGTATCAATTTCTCCGAAAAAACTTGTGTACGTTTCCTGCGATCCCGCAACATTGGCAAGGGACTGTGCGTTGCTCAATGAAAACGGCTATCAGACAGTCGAAGCAACTCCGGTAGACCTTTTTCCGAGAACAGCACATGTTGAGAGCGTGGTTCTGTTGAGTAAAGTATATAAATAATTATTGTGAACAAGATATGTAATCCGATAGCCGGATTG
Source organism: Acutalibacteraceae bacterium (assembly GCA_045643165.1). Lineage (GTDB taxonomy): Bacteria > Bacillota > Clostridia > Oscillospirales > Acutalibacteraceae > SIG575. Next base: position 19,914 of record JAZUKF010000194.1, read on the forward strand.
ATGTTAAACCAGTCGGCACAGAATCCGATTACATATCTGAACCCACAGAAGTGAGATAAAATTCTGATTTAAGGAGGAAATAGAAATGGCAAAACATCAATTTGGTATTATGAGCTTATCACCAAAATTGAATGAACGGTATGATTCTTATGAACCAGAGAAATATGATTGTATTCCTATTCATGATGACTATATTGAGCCACTATTAGAAAAATTGGCTTGTATCCAATGTTACTGGCATACATTAGAAAGACCAGAGAGAGGCTTGGCTTATTGTGGCATAACCTTAATTCCGCCTTCTTCAATAGAACAATTTGTAGAGCGCCTCAAAGGAAAAGTGGGTACTGAAGAATTGATAAAACTACTGTTGAAAGCAAAAGAAGAGAAAAAGTTTGTTATTCACTTTGGGATTTGAGTTATTAGCTTGTTGCAATAGCACGCAAAATTGTAATTTACGCAATAGGCATTTACCGTATTTGCCTATACGAACATTAAGGCAACTCAACACTTGTATCGGTTCGACATACCCATTTTTAGGCGAAAATAGGTGTTCCGCCATTCCCTTGTACAGTGGGTACGAAATGCGTTACTCGCCCACGAACCGAGCCATGTGGAGACGGTTGTATTACTGTCAAGAAAAAACAACTGAAAACTGTGTGAAAGGATGAGAAAAGTGAACAGAAGAAGGCTTCAAACCGTTGATATTCTCAAGGGCATTGCAATTATAATGGTTATTATCGTTCATTATAACAGAGCGTTTGCCGAAGCGAGAATAAATTGGTTTAACTTCGGGCAAATGGGGTGTCAGATTTTCTTTGTAATATCGGGATACGGTATTGCGAGAACATTGTCCGGAAGATTATCCGATAATTCAGGTAAAAAAGCCGTAGGAGAATTTTATTTATCAAGATTTAAAAATATTGCTCCTGCTTTTTACGTTGCAATATTTCTTGTATGGTTAAGCAATACGGTGTGCCTGAAAATTCTGGGACGTTTGCAATCTTTCGGTCAATGCAGAAGCATCGGCGGAATAATATGCAATATGTTATTCATCAATAATTTAATACCGGATTATTCAAGCAATGTTATTTGCGGCGGATGGTATGTAAGTGCTTTGATGCTGATGTATCTGTTTTCGCCTGTTTTGTTTTCTCTGTTTAAACGGTTTGAAAAAAGAAAAGAATTATTAACGGTTGTACTTTCCGGAATTTCAGTTTTATTGATTATTTTCACTTCAATAATTTTCCCGAATAAATCCGTACTGCTTGCAAATAATTCCTTCGGTTATTTTTCCGTGTTTACCCAATTTCCCTGTTTTTGCATGGGAATGTTATTATTTTTCAAACTTGAAAAAAATGAAGCATCAAAGAAAGAATCGGTAATATCTTTTATTGCAGGTGCTTTACTGCTTGCAGTTACATTTATAATGTTCTTTAATCCGATGAAATACACTTTCATTATTGTTGTATCTTTAATGGGACTGTCAACATTTTTTATTCTTAATTCACTTATCGGTTTTGAGAAAGAACATAAATATTCCGTCATATTTAAACCTTTGGAAAAAATCGGTCGGAAATCATTTTATGTTTTTCTGATACATCCGTTTTTCGCATATACGCTTATGCCCATAATAAGAAGAACGCTGTCGTCTGTAATAAACGTTGATAATTACATAGGCGTGGCGGTTTTTATGCCGGTAATAATTTTGCTTTCATATTTCGGTGCGGTGATATACGAAAAATTTATCATGATGATAACAAAATTTATTTTTAAAAAGTGATTAAAATGAAAAGATTTTTTGCAGGCATTTTATCGCTGATATATTCATTTCTGTCATTGTTCGGATTATCATTTAATGACGGAGAAAGAATTTGGACTGAAAATTTAATATTTTCCATAGAAAAAGAAACGGATATTTTCTGCCCCGATAACGATGTGTGGGTAAACGGTACGCAGTATCCGGCGGTTATTCGGCTTTCAAACGGTACACTTCTTGCATCTTTTGAACATTTTTCAAAAATTAAAAACGGGTTCACCATTAAGGAAAGCAAGGATAATGGAGATACATGGAAGGAGATTTCTTTTGTAACGGAGACTTTCGATAAATCTGTAAATGCTTCATGGAATCCTTTCCTTTTGGAACTTCCCGAAAAAATCGGTGAATATGAAAAAGGTACGGTAATACTTGCAGGAGTTTCCATAGATTCCGAACAGAGCAGAAAATCGCAAATTTCCCTTTATAAAAGCACCGATTTCGGACAAAGTTGGGATGAAATTTCCGTTGTTGATTTTGCAGGCGGAACAGGTGAGGGTGTATGGGAACCTTTCCTTACCTATGAAAACGGATATTAGACAATCGAAGCAACTACGATAGACATCGTCCCGAGAATATAATATGTGGAGACGGAATGTTGATATCAAAGAAATATTGTTTATTATGTACTCTGGCAGATGATAGAGATACAAGGAGGATTTTATGAAAAGAATAAGCAAACGGCAAATTATTATTGGAATATTGATTGTAATTTTTGCATTTCTTTCTTTTGCACCATGCATTGAAGCAACAATACATTATGTTATTAAAATCGGTGATGAACCTTATGTTGAATATAAACCATATTGCCCTGTATTTTGTTGTATTATTTCTATTATTGAATTATTAATTCTATTTCTTTTTAAACGTTCATGGTTGAAAGTTTTAGGAATGTTTCTCAACTTGCTTAAAACGATTGCACCAATTTTCTTAATAAAACTATCAGATTCCGTTTTTCAATTTTATGGTGGGCTTACATATAAAACGTTTTCCTATGGTCTGCTCTCATACTTGATAATATCACTTGGAGTTTTAATTGAGATATTTGAACTTGTGAATTTTTTTATAAAAGAAAATTCCAATTA
>JAZUKF010000195.1:0-3942 GCA_045643165.1 Acutalibacteraceae bacterium
CCGTCCGGAATAGCCATAATACCGCCGTTTTGAACTTTCATATAATCGGGATTTTCCGATGCCGTAACGGTAGTGTGAACATTTGAAACGCATATGTAATCACCGGACAAGGATTTGATATTCCCGCTGACATAGGAACAAAGCCATTTCATATTTATTGCCGCTATATCCACACCGAGAATATTACAAACCGGTATCTCGGATTTATTCATTTTTCTTTCATATTCGGGATTATACGGGACAAACTCTTTTTCGCCCGCCTTTTTCGTAATATTCACGATATAAACTTCCTCCGACAGAATTTATTAAAAGTTCTCTGAAAATGGCATTATTTTATTTATTATACTATATTTATTGAATTAAAGCAACTGATTGTTAAGAACTTCCCTAGAATAATTTTTTATATATAAGAATGTTGTTTTTAAAATTACTAAATGATAATTTAGCAAATTATAATTTAGTAAATCGTAATTAAGTAAATTTACAATAATCTATTGAGAAATATAAAAGAAGTCTTTTATCGGTTGACTTTATTTGCCTTATATGATACACTGCTTTTGAGGTGATTTTATGAAAGTGCAGAAAATACTGTCATTTTTCTTTGCAGTCTTTTTTATGGTTTCTGCTTTTTCTGTATCGGCACAGGCTAAAGGAATCGGTGCTTGCACCCATATGGCACAAGGTCGAAATCAGGAGCAGACTTGTACGGCGGCCGTTAATGCCAACTTGCCTATTGTGCGTGACGAGGTGCATTGGTGGACTGTGGAGTCCGTAAAAGGACAGTTTTCTTTACCGGAACGTGCGAGGTGGATCGAGACAGCCACCGAAAACGGTATCAAGTCCCTTGTGGTATTAAGTTTCGGCAATCCGATTTATGATTTCGGTCAGCCGTCACAAGCCGATTTAGATGCCGGAGGTTTTTGGGACTGCGTTATGCCCGTACGTGACGGCAATCCGGAAACGACAGCGGATGATGAATACTTTGATGCCTATATCCGCTATGTAGATTTTGTATCAAAATCATTGACCGGCAAGGTAGAGGCATATGAAATATGGAATGAGCCTGATATGAAGGGCTTTAATACTAACGATGCAACAGCCGAGGATTATACCGAACTGTTAAAATCGGCATACAAAACAATTAAACATAATGATCCCGATGTTACCGTGCTTGGCGGTTCGATCGCATTGGAGACAGATTTTATTGATGCTATGATGAAAGCCGGTGCAGGGGAGTATATGGACGGTTTGTCTGTACACTACTATTTAGGGAAAAATGCTCCGGAAAAGCGAGCAAGGGACAGGCTGGACAAGTATAGAAATGTGCTTGTAAAATACGGTTATGACAAAACGCCTGTTTGGCTTACGGAGACAGGCTGGGCAAACAGCAATGTTGATGAGCAAACCCAGGCACAGTACATCGTGCGTAACGCCATTTTATATGATGAATTTCTGCTTGATTACGGCATAGAGGGACAGTATTTTTCCTATGAGTTACAGGACAGCAGTATCACATCGGATGTTTTGGGCGGTCAGGATTACGAAAATTCCCTGGGACTTTACAAAAACGACTTTACGCCAAAAAAATCGGCCTTTGCCGTAAAAACCTTTAATTCCCTGACGGCAGAAAAAAGGCTTACTGCCATAGAGCAAACAAGATACGGCCTGTTTTATCAAAAGTCTGCTTATGTTGCAACATATTCACAAAGCGGTCAAACCGTATATGCCGTCTGGGCAGAGTCGGAATTTGATTTGGAAATCACCCTCCCTGATGCGAAAACTACCGTTTATGATATGCGGGGCAATATAATCGAGGATAATGTACCGGGTGGAGTGAAGCGTATCGGTGCAACACCGTCTCCGATTTATATTGTATTTGATGATGAACCTGTGAATGTCGAACAGAATTTCATACAGAAAGTCATTGCATTTTTTAAGCATATATTCAATGTGCTGAAAAACGGATTTGTCGGCTGGTAACAATTTAAAACAGATATAAGAAACTATCCGCCGTGCAGAGATGTACGGCGGTAATGTTTTATTATTTTTAATCTAATAATAGTATTTCGCTCGTTTTCAGTTCATCATCGGGTACAAAATTGATGTTTTTTTTCTTAAATACAACGGAATTTCTCTAATATCTAAAAACCCCTTCTTCACAATATAAATCTGTTTTATAACATTTTACATTTCATCTTCTGCACCAAACGGTTTTTGAAATAAAAACGCAAAAGTTGTCAAAATATAAAAGTTTTCAGGGTTATAACCGCAAAACTATTGACAGCACACTTCTGTTTATGCTATATTGTCGCCACACGGCAGAACGATAAACTGTACATCCGGATAACTAAGGAAATTAAGTCGGAAGAAACAGAAAAGCGGGAATATGACCGCTTACTTGAAATAAGCGATAACTATCCGAAATATGTGCTACGCACAGATGAATTTGCAGGTGGCAATTACAAGGGTATAAAAACGATGCATGTTGCCGATTTCCTGTTGTCGAGTGAATATTGAGACGGGTAATCCTGCCGGTCTGTGCTAAGTGCGGTAGTTCCTACGCCTTTTGAAAAAGTTCAACATAATTAGCGTGTCCGGGTAACTGTTTTTGAACTTGTGTTAAAATGACAGTCTATCATCAAAATAAAATGTGAAAAAGTACATGGAACTATACCTTTTTCCGAAAAATTTTCAAAAAGAAAGGTTTAATATAATATGAAACAGTATCTGCTTCCTGAGAACGGTAATTCCTACAAGGCAAACCTTCACTGCCATACAAAAGTCTCCGACGGTTTAAACACTCCGGAAGAAATGCGGGATTTCTATAAAGCCCACGGTTACAGTGTGCTTGCAATAACTGACCATGAGTTGCTCGTGGATCACTCTGACATCAATCAGCCGGACTTTCTTGCACTCACCGGTTATGAATACGCTTTCTCCGAGCAATTCTACAACCCTTATAACGCCAACCGTACCGGTTTTACAGCGGAAGGACTTCGTACATACTGTCACATACATACGCTTGAATTCAACCTTTTTCCACGTGATCCTCACAACGTAACCCATATTTGTTTCAATCCCAAGTGGGTGATTCACGGAGAACGTTGGCGTTGTGATACCGTAAAGAGTGTCGGAAATTCCGAACGACGTGATTTGGCTCTCGAAAACGTGCAGGAGTTTATCGACACCGCACGTGCAAACGGCTTTATCGTCAGCCTCAATCACCCACATCATTCCTTTTATAATGCAGACTTCTTCGGTCAACTCAAGGGGCTGTTCGCAATAGAGTTGATACACCAAGGAGGCTACTACGGTTGGGATGAATTTAATCCACATACATATGACGATATGATACGAATGGGGCACCGTATCGGCGGTCTGGGAACGGACGATAACCACAGGACTTTTATTGAGGGCGACGAAAACGATATCCGCCCCTGGGCACACACCGTCATCATTGCGGACTCCCTGAAGCATGAGGATATCTTTTCCGCACTTGAAAACAAAAATTTCTATGCCACTCAGGGACCTCGTTTCAATGAGTTGTATGTCGAGGACGGTGTCGTACACTTTTCCTTTGAAAAAGTCAAATATGCCTGTATGCATACAAATTTCCGTCATTCTCGCTATATCACCGCCCGTAACGGCGAATTTATCACCTCTGCGGAGTTTGAACTCCCGCTTGAAGAAAAGGAATTCTTCCGTTTCGAGATAATTGATATGTACGGACGCCGTGCCATTACCCGTGCCTATTTCCCTGATGAGATAAAATGAGTTACTTCGTTTTTAAATTAAAACTCGCCGGCCTATACAAAAAGACCTCACGGGATTCGGTGCGTGTTGATAGGGATGTTTTTTGAAGCATTCCCGTCACGCGCCGAAAACGAAATAAATCCCTGCCGGGATTTGTAAAATATCCTTCGGGCGTGAAATACACCTGCG
>JAZUKF010000196.1:0-7478 GCA_045643165.1 Acutalibacteraceae bacterium
CCTGCAAGGCGTGTGCAGTGGATTCTTGACTGCTGACCGGCACCCACACCGATTGCCTAGCCGTCAACGGCATAGCAAACGGAGTTTGACTGCGTATATTTTAAGGTGATAAGCGCAATGATAAGGTCGCGAACCGCCTCCTCGGGCATATCCTTATTTGCCGTAACGATATTTGCAAGCAGCTCGCGGTTGATTTTGAAATTGTTTCTGCCCTGCTCAAAGGTGATGCCGAAAACCTGCTTGTGCTCAACCTCTGCAGGAACATAATCGGAATCGATTTCAACAATATTGTAGCTGCCTTTTCTTTTTGATTTAAGAATTTCAAGAGCCTCCGGTTCATAACCGGGAGCGATTATTCCGTCGGAAACTTCACGGGCAACAAGTTTAGCCGTTGTAACGTCGCAAACGTCTGAAAGAGCAACCCAATCTCCGAAGGAGCACATTCTGTCCGTACCTCTGGCTCTGGCATAGGCACAGGCAAGGGGAGAATTATCAAGATTTTCAATGTCGTCAACAAAACATGCTTTTTTGAGTTTATCGCTGAGGGGAATACCGACCGCCGCAGATGTGGGGCTGACGTGTTTAAAAGAGGTTACCGCAGGAAGATTGAGTGCCTCTTTAAGTTCTTTTACAAGTTGCCATGAGTTGAATGCATCAAGAAAGTTTATGTAACCCGGTCTGCCGTTAAGGATTTCTATGGGTAATTCGCTTGAATCCTTCATATAAATTTCAGAGGGTTTCTGATTTGGATTACAGCCGTATTTCAGTTCAAATTTTTTCATTATTATTTCCTCCTCGGTTTACTTGTTTTTATTGATTATTCTGTCTTGAAAACTTAAATCTTCAAGATTGGTATATCTTACGTAAAGTGAAATTTTATTGTCCTCGTTCAATCCCTGCCAAAGATTATCCGTAAATTCATCAATGCTGTCGGGAACGGTTATTCTTTCCGGTTCGCCTTGGAATGTGGGAATGGGATTACCGTCCGTAACGTATGTATGAATAAAATGACCGAGTCCCGGTTTTGAGGGATAGGAGAATGTATATCTTGCACAGTCGCTGCCCGTTTCGTCAATGCTTTTGAGGATACTCATTTCATAAGAAAAATCATTGTTTTCGTATGTCAGAAGTCCGCTGATACGTGGTGTGAAATTAGGACTGTCCGGTTCAAATTCACGGCTTTCAAGGGACTTTGAAAATGATTTTCCTTCCTTTAAACCGTCATAAATCGTGTCGGTCTGGTCGCCGTTCGTTACGATAAGTTTGTTTTCAAACTGACGTAATGCGGCATAAATAATAAGCGAAGGGTCCTCAACCTTGGAAGCATCAAAAGGCTCCGTAAATACGGCACCGTCTTTTTTTGTGAAAACTCTGTTACGGCTGTTATTACTTCTGCCCATAATGAAATAAGCAACGCAGGAATTTTTACCGTCGGAGGTTTTTCCGATTACAATTCCTCTGCCCACATAAGGATTATCCTTTATCATTTCGCCGATGTTTTCTGACTTATAAATATTCATTTTATTTCCCTTTCTTTTAATAAATTATATGATATTTTCTCCACCGCTTTCGGCAGAATTATCCATTCCGCCTGTTGCATAACACGTTTTTGGAGAGTTTCCGGGGTATCATTTTCTTCTACCTCAACCGCTTTTTGGAAAATGATTTCACCGCCGTCGGGTATTTCATTTACAAAATGAACCGTTGCACCGGTAACCTTTACACCTTTTTTTAAAGCCGCCTCGTGGACTTTAAGTCCGTAAAAACCGTCTCCGCAAAATGAGGGTATAAGCGAGGGATGAACATTGATAATTCTGCGGTCATATTTTTTGGTGAAATTTTCACTGATTATACACATAAAGCCTGCAAGAACGATTAAATCAATCTGATTTTCTTCAAGAATATCAATGATTTTTTTCTCAAATTCCTCTTGATTTAAACACTTCTTCTTTTCAACCACCGCAGTTTTTATTCCGTTCATTTCCGCACGTGTTAAAGCATAGGCATCGCTTTTGTTTGAAATAACTATTTTGACTTTTCCGCTTTTGATGATACCGTTTTTTTCAGCATCAATGATCGCCTGTAAATTTGTGCCGCCGCCTGAAACGAGAACGGCAATATTGATATTACTGTTTTTCAAACTTTTCACCCGCTTTTTTCAGTATCGGTAAGGTGAGACCGCCGACTGTATTGCCGGCAACGACAGCAACCATAAATAAAAGAACCTTTACGCTGAAAATTCCCGATGCACCGAAATAGAACATATCGGCAATGGAATGTTCAAAACCGCTGAGTATGAATACGGGAACGCAGAAAATTATGCCGAAAGGAGTATCTTTTTCTTTATAAGTGCTGACTGCAAGATACATTAAAAATCCGCAGAAAATACCTCTTATAAATGTTTGAATAAAAATCTGCGAGGATAATTTTCCGTTGCATATCACATTTGCATTTTCACCTAATGCGGGCATGGCAAATCTGATAAGCATACCGATCAAAAATGTTGTGATAAGATTAACTATAAGACCTGTAATGACGTTTTGTATATCATCTTTTTTATGGCTTTCCGCTATGTAACCGATTTTTCCCGTAAAAAGATAGTACCCTTTGTAGCAAATGCAAAGCAAAGCCACCGTAAAGAATGTGGCACCTACGTATTTGTTATCGCAGGCGAGATAGACACAACCTCCGATGGAAATAAGAATACCTGCACAAATGCTCTCAAAAAACGTCTTTTTCATATTATCCTTATCCTTTCTTCCGATTTAATGATTTCACCGATAATGTAAGGATTTTCGCCGTTTTCTTTTAAAATCTTCAATGCTTCATCCACGTTGTTTTTGCTTACAACAATACTCATTCCCACACCCATATTAAATGTGTTGAACATATCTCTCTCTGTAATTTTGCCGACTTTTTCAATAAGTTTGAATATGGGAAGAATACGTATGGATGACTTGTCGATTTTTGCACCGAGACCTTCGGGAATACTTCTCGGAATATTTTCGTAAAAACCTCCGCCTGTAATATGGGAAATGCCTTTAACTCTTATCTTTTCCGTAAGAGCCAGAACAGGTTTAACGTAAATTTTTGTAGGTGTCAAAAGTGTTTCACCGATACTTTTTCCGCCGAGTTCATCAACAGGGGATGTGATATCGCTGTTATCCACGTCAAAAATCTTTCTGACAAGTGAAAATCCGTTTGAATGAACACCGCTTGAGGGTAAAGCGATAACAATATCGCCCTCTGCCATTTCGTTGTTGTTGATGATTTTGTTTTTGTCAACAACACCTGTGCAGTAACCTGCAAGGTCATATTCATCAAGGGGATAAAATCCCGGCATTTCCGCAGTTTCACCGCCTATGAGAGCGGCACCGGACTGAACACAGCCCTCGCATATACCGCCCACAATATCAGCAATTTTTTCGGGATAGTTTTTTCCGCATGCGATATAATCCAAGAAGAAAAGGGGTTTTGCACCGCAACAGATTATATCGTTTACGCACATGGCAACGCAGTCAATGCCGACTGTATCGTGCTTATTAAGTAAAAATGCAAGTTTAAGTTTTGTTCCCACACCGTCAGTACCGCTGACAAGAACAGGCTTTTCAATTCCGTTGAGGTCAAGTTCGAACAAACCGCCGAAGCCTCCCACATCGGAACATACTCCGCTTGTAACCGTCTTTGCGATATGCTTTTTCATAAGTTCCACCGCTTTATATCCTGCGGTAATGTCAACTCCCGCCGCAGCATAAGCGTCTGATTTAGATTTATTATTCATATCTTATTCCTTTCCGCTCCAACAGTAAGTACAGATTTCATCTTCATTTAAACCGATGGCTTCCGTCAGTCCCTCCAAAGTCTGAAACTCAAGGGAGGTAAAATTAAACTTTTTGCAAATTGTCTCTCTCATTTTTCTGCCACGTTCCGTTGAGCCGTCGCTGTATTCATCAAGATGATTTAATCCTTCTTCGCCTTCAAGTTCGACTATTGTCCGCCTTGTGATAAGTTCCATATCACTTGTGGCACGGGAGAAATTAAGGTATTTACAGCCGTACATTATGGGAGGACATGCCGAACGCATGTGGACTGATTTTGCACCGTTTGAATATAAAAATTCAACAGTTTCACGAAGTTGCGTACCCCTTACGATGGAGTCATCAACAAACAGAAGATTTTTGTTTTCTATAAGTTCATGAACGGGGATTTGCTTCATTTTCGCAATCTTATTTCTGTCATTCTGACTTGAAGGCATAAAACTTCTCAACCATGTCTGAGTATATTTTATAAACGGTCTTGCAAAGGGTTTTCCACTGCCGTTGGCATATCCGATTGCATGGGGAGTTCCCGAATCCGGCACACCGCTTACATAGTCGATATCCTCAGGCAAACAACCGTTTTTGATATCGTTCTTTGCCATGATTTCGCCGTTTTTGTATCGCATAACCTCTACGTTTTTGCCTTCGTAGTTTGAGGTGGGATAACCGTAATAACTCCAAAGGAATGAACAGATACATTTTTTCTTCTTGCTTTCGGAGAGGACTTCAACTTCATCGGCGGTTATTCTGACGATTTCACCGGGACCTAATTCCTTATATTCCTCATATCCCAGTTTCTGATATGCAAAGGACTCAAAGGATACGCAAAATCCGTCATCACATTTACCGATCAAAACAGGTAATCTTCCCACTTTATCTCTCGAAGCGATTATTTCACCCTTGTCCGTCAGAATTAAAATCGAAGCAGTACCTTTAATTTCGTTTTGTGCAAAACGGATACCGTCAAGGAAATCACTTTTCTGATTGATAAGTGCCGCAACAAGTTCCGTCGTATTTGTACCGCCGCCGGTGGTTGCACAGAAATGACCGCCGCTGAAAGATAAATATTTATCAATCAGTTCGTTTTTATTTATTACAATTCCGATAATACAAATAGCGTATGTTCCCAAGTTGGAACGGATAAGAAGCGGTTGAGGGTCCGTATCGCTGATTGAACCGATGGAAGCACAACCCTTCATTTCTTCAAAAATTTTACTGAATTTAGTACGGAACGGAGTGTTTTCAATATTGTGGATTTCTCTTTGTAATCCGATATTTTTGTCATACGCAGCCATTCCGCCCCTTTTTGTACCCAGGTGAGAATGGTAATCCGTTCCGAAAAACACGTCAGAAATAACATCGGTTTTTCTGACAGCACCAAAAAAGCCGCCCATATTTTTCTCCTTTTAACCGAAAATTCTACGCATCATTTCGTTGTATGCGTCCTCGACACCGCCTAAATCACGGCGGAAACGGTCTTTGTCAAGTTTCTCGTTTGTTTCGGCATCCCAAAATCTGCATGTGTCGGGAGAAATTTCATCCGCAAGAACAATGCTTCCGTCATTGACTTTACCGAATTCAAGTTTAAAATCAATAAGGCGAACACCTAATGAAAGGAAATATTCTTTAAGGATTTCGTTGATTTTAAATGCCATTGTTTTAATGGTATTGATTTCTTCCTTTGTGGCAAGACCTAATGCAAAGGCATGATACTCGTTGATAAGGGGATCGCCTAAATCGTCATTCTTATATGAAAATTCAATGGTGGGTTCCGGGAATGTAATTCCCTCCTCAACACCGTAGTTCTTGGCAAATGAGCCTGCGGAAACATTTCTGATAATAACTTCAAGAGGAACAATGGAAACTTTTTTTACAACTGTTTCACGGTCATTGATCTCCTCCACAAAATGGGTGGGAACACCGTTTTTCTCAAGGATTTGCATAAGAAAGTTTGACATTTTATTGTTTACGACACCCTTACCGCTTATCGTTCCTTTTTTTAAGCCGTTGAATGCAGTGGCATCGTCCTTGTAAGATACGATAAAGAGATTTTCGTCATCTGTTGAAAACACCTTTTTTGCTTTTCCTTCATAAACCTGATTTAATTTTTCCATTACAGTTACCTCCTGTTATTTGTTGAATTTATTTTCTATATCTGCGTTCTTTTTTAGAACGGCATTTTTTGCGTTATCACGTTGAACTTTGACCTTTTCCGCAAGACTTTCATCGGAAACGGCAAGAATTTGCACTGCTAAAAAAGCGGCATTGGCACCTCCGTTGATCGCAACCGTAGCCACGGGAATACCGGAGGGCATCTGTACGGTGGAAAGAAGGGCATCAACGCCGTCAAGAGTATTTGATTTGCAAGGGATCCCGATAACCGGAAGAGTAGTGTTTGCCGCAACCGCACCTGCAAGATGGGCCGCCATTCCCGCTGCGGCAATAATTACACCGAAGCCGTTCTTCTTTGCGTTTTGAGAAAAATTCTTCGCTTCTTCAGGTGTGCGGTGTGCGGAAAAAACGTGAACCTCGTAGGGAACGGAAAAATCCTCAAGAATGTTGATCGCTTTTTCAACGATGGGTAAATCGCTGTCGCTTCCCATAATAATACCGACTTTTTTCATTGATAAATCCTCCTTAAAATATGTACTTGTCCAAAACGGAGTGATTTCGGTAAACCTTTGTTCAAAAACCACTCATTGTCCTGTTATTTTGAATAAAAAAAGGGCAGTACCGGTCGCTTTATAACAAACGGTGCTGCCCAGACGGTCGACAATAATATTTAAACTTTTGCTCCCTGTGGTGTACTCCACTGATCCGTCAGTTACAAAAGTGTTAATTGATATTTATATTATACCATTTTTCCGAAAAATGTCAAGGAAACATTTATACAAAACTATTCATAAAAAAAGAAAAAGACTGATAATAATGACGAAAAAGTAAAAACTGTTATTGGACAAAAAAATAAATATTTGGTATAATAAAACAAAAAAAGTTATCAATGTTAACTTTTTGCCGTGATTTTTATAATTTAAGAAATAAAATTTGTGAGATTGTACTTGTTTCGTACCTATATGTAAAGTATATTTAGTATTATAATTCCTAATGATATATTCTATTGGAGGTTTTTTATCATGTATATTTGTGACAAAACGGAAATCGGAAATAATCTGCTCAAGTATCGGAAATCAAAAGGACTCACCCAGGCAGAGGTTGCGGAAATGGCAGATATTTCAGACAGAACTTATGCAAACATTGAACGTGGCGAAGGAAATATGAGAATGGATACCATGCTCAATATCTGCAAGGTTTTGAAAATAACGCCTAATGATATTTTCATTGATGAAAAATATTCCGCAGCTATCGTTCAGGAAGAGTTTATTAACAATCTTCAGAACTTATCATTCCACGAAAAGCAGACAGTAACAAAACTTGTCAAGACATATCTTGACTCAATCAGATAATAGTCCGGGACTGTCGCATTTAGCGCAGACCGAAAAAACAAAATATATGTAATGTAATGTTTTTATAGTCGTATGAAATGATTTACCATAATCTTTTCAACGACTATTTTTTTAGCGGTTTGTTGATTATAATATTTTTTCTAAGCGTTTTTTTGCCCTCTCGACGTACCAATGTACGCCTTCGGGACAAAGAAAA
>JAZUKF010000197.1:0-2952 GCA_045643165.1 Acutalibacteraceae bacterium
TTTTATTGAAAGAACGCTCACAAAAACCGTTGATAAAATCGCCAATGTTTTTGTTACTGCGGACTTTACGGTTTCACCTATTCTGCTTAGTTTTGATGCAAAAGAAACGGATTTTACCGTAATAAGCGAAAACAACATTCCGCTGAAGGGTAACAAAATATCCGAAGAAAAAACAGAAATTCCCTCCGCAAGATAAAGGGTAAGAGAGTTATAATTCAGAGCAAGAAGCGGTTTATTGCATGCGGCGATTATCCCTGCAAGAACAGGCAAAAAAGCAAGCATAAATCGGCTGCTCATTTTCACCGCCGCAGTACCTGCCGACAACAATTTTGTCATGGGAAAACTGACGGTCAAAGCGATAAATCCGCAAAGAAAAACATTGATGATTTTTCCTTTCTTTTCGTCCTGCGTAAGGTAGGATAAATAAACATTCGATATCATCAATGCACCGGATACGCAAAGGAGATTTTTTAACGGGCTGTCGATTTTATCACGAAATCCGTCAAGAAAAAAGTTTATAATATCCTTCGGTTCGGCATCAATCATTCTTTCAAAATCCACAGTATCAAATCCGTATTTTTTAAGATAATCCAACGTATCATCCGGGATATTTTCTTTTATTTTTTCGCTGTATTTTTCTTTTAAATCCGATATGTAATTTTCTTCGCAAAATCCGTCAATCTGAAAGAAAAAAATCATCATTATCACGAAGAAAAATATAAATATTTTTTTCATAATCTTTCCTTATTGAATAAACTCAACGGCAATTTCCACTACTTTCTGTATCATGGGTAAAGACATCATAACAATAACCGTTTTCCCGAAAAAATCCACTATTCTCGCTATGGCATTGTTCCCGCTGTCCTCACACAGTGAAACGGAAACATCCGTTACAAGAGAAATTATCAATGCCTTGAAAAGTATTTCGAGAAAGGAGAAATCAAGTCCCCATGATTCGGATACCGACTTTAAGTTTTCCGATATTTCCATAGTGAATGAGAACGCAAAGTAAAGTATAAATACAACGGAACACGCTTCACACAACATGGAATATTCCGGTTTATAATGTTTCACAACCATGCAGACACCGGAAACGATGGCTGCCGAAATCAGAATTTTTATACTGCTCATGTTACATCTCAATCAAATCATTCAGCAATGTGTATAAATCCGTTATGTATGGAGCAAGCATAAGAATAATCGCCGCAAGACCTACAAGGCTCACTATCATTGCATATTCTTCACGTCCGCATTTTACCAGCACCTGATTTATTACGGCTATCATCAATCCGACGGTCGCAACTTTAATTACAATTTCTATTCCCATTTTTCCTCCGTTAAAGTACAAACACCGCAAACAAACTGCCGGATAATATACTTAATGCAGTATTGACCTTACTTTTTTCTTTTAAATTTATTTCCGCTTCAGCCAACTGTTTTTCCAACAGTTTTTTATGTAATTCACAGTTGGAAACCTGCCCTTTTCCGTCGGTTATTCCCAGAGATGAGCCGAAGGAAAGCAGAAGTGAAATATCATCTTTATTAAAATAATTTTTCTTTACGGATTTGTTCAATCCCTCTTCCCACCTGTCAAAAAACTGCCTTTTTTCATCTGTCATAACCGATTTCAAAAAATATAAATCCTTTATTTTTTCCCGCTTGTAAAGATCCCTGAACATTGTTGATAAATCCTTTTCCTCAAAAGAAACGGAGGCGGAAATGCTGTCGATAAGCACAATGCAGTTTCTCAGGGATTCACATCGCTTCCGCAACCGGAAATTTGCGTACTGCCCCGCCATCAGCAGGGACATCACCGTTAACGATACCGCAAAAATCTTCATTTTTTTCCTCCGTATTTATTATTTTTTTCACCCTGCAGGGCGGACTTCCGCTTTCGAGCAGGACAATATTTTTAAATTCTCCGTAACTTGAAAGAATTTTGAATTGAGGTTTATTGAATAATTCTTTTTCATCCGAAGCATGGAGGGAAACGGCAAAATTCACTCCGGAATTGAGTCCGCTTTTTATTTTTTCACATTCATCCGAGAAACCTATTTCATCGCATACAATCAAATCCGGGGACATACATCTCAAAGCAGTCATTATTCCGTCTGATTTTTTATAAAAAGATAAAATATCCGTATTGGGACAGTTTTCAAAACAGTTTTCCGGAGAAATCTCTCCCCTTTCATCCACCACGGCGACTTTATAATACTGTCCCGTATTTCCGTTTGCCACCTGTTTTGCGATATCACGGAGAATTGTTGTTTTCCCGCTGCACGGCGGTCCCGAAATGATAACGCTTTTCAGTTTACCGTTAAACACCTTACGGATTATTTCATCAGATGAATTTTTGATATCCCTTGCTATTCTCACGTTCAGAGAAGAAATATCACGCACATTTACAAGATTTTCGCCCTGATATATTCCTCTGCCGCAAATGCCCACACGGTGTCCGCCTTTTAAAGTGATAAAGCCTGCGGCAATTTCATTTTTATGACTGTAAACGGAATATTCGCAAAGACCTTCAAAGGCTCTTTTTATCTCCTCTTCATCTGTTTTAACAAGAAAATTCCCGTAAAGAAATGTGGTCGTTCCGTTTTCCTTAACAAACATAATTCCGTTACATGAAGAAAGAGATATTGCACAGTTTTTTCTCAATCTCACCTCATAAACGGTATTCTTGATTTCATCAGGAATTTTTTCTAAAATATTTCTTATTCTGACGGGTAAAAATTCTATTGCGGAATTAAAACATTCATCCTTCATATTTCTGTCTCCTTTTTTTATAAATTATATGGCGACTTGTCCCACGGTAGAACAATTAAATGTAAAATTTTTCTTTTTTGTTGAATATATTTTCCGAATATGATAAACTAATAATCAGAACTAAAACTTCGGCGGTGATATAATGAAAGAAAAAACAAAAAAGTTTAAAAAATCAGGTCTGTT
>JAZUKF010000198.1:0-14585 GCA_045643165.1 Acutalibacteraceae bacterium
CGCCCCTGTGGGGCTAATGAAGAAATGAAAATGCCGATTTGTTTAATTTTTCAAAATATTACAAAAAAATTTTTTCACTCTTGATTTATCATAAAACTTTCGTTACAATAATAATTGATATTTTTATCTGTGAGGTAATTAAGATGAAAAAAATTATTTCAATCATTTTAGCAGTTATGTTTCTGTTTTCCGCAATGGCAATAACAACTTCCGCCGGAAGTGGTTACACCATCGTTTCACCTTACAAGGATGTTATCTGGAACGGAAACGGAAAATGGAACGCCTATAAAGGCAATCTTCACACACATTCCACCGTCAGCGATGCGGAAATGAATTTTAATGAAATGATTATTGAACATTATAATCGGGGATACGATTTTCTTGCCATGACGGACCACGGAGTTACAGGCAAAAAATGGACGGAAGAACCCACACACATTCCGCTTTATTTATATCAGTTTTTCATCGGCAAAAAGCCTGTTCCGTTGACATCGGAAGAATATGAAGCAATCACCTCCGGCACATACAAAGTTAACGGTGAGCCGAGAGGTTACGGCATGACCTGTGTAACAAACGGAAACGAACTTAACGCACTCACTCTCACAAAATGCCATGTTAACGGAATGTTTCTTCCGGATAACGCGGGAAACAATTATCTCGGTTTTGAGAATGACCATGAGGGTGCGGTGAAACTCACCGAAAATGCGGGAGGCTTATCTTTCATCAATCATCCGGGAGACTGGCTCCATTCAAACAGAGATATTTCCGCAGTTTCCGACAGAAAAAATGTCAAATATTTTTCCGATATCATTCTCAAATACAATTCCTGCCTCGGAATGGAAGTTTTCAACGAGCGTAACACCGTTACACCTTATGACAGAATACTCTGGGATAATGTTTTGACGGAATGTCTGCCTTACGGAAAAAATGTTATCGGTTTTTCAAATAACGATGCTCATTTTCAATCGCATCTTGATTCCTCTTTTTCCGTTTTTATGATGGAAAGCAACACGGTTGAAAATATCAAAAAGACAATGCAAAGCGGTGCATTTTTCTGTGTAACGAGAATACTGCGTAACAATGATAAAATCGGTCCGAAAAACGGTTTTGACGTGAGAGATTCCGATATCACCTATCCGCAGTTTACCGAACTCACCGTTGACGGACACAAAGTAACCGTAAAAGCAAAAAATTTCCGTACGCTCCAATGGATCGCAAACGGAAATATTATCGCAAGTAAAGAGATTTCTCAATCCGACAACGAAACAACATATATTCTTGACCTTGATGCAGTAAAAGGGAATGAAGATTTTCTTTATATCAGATGTGAACTGTTCGGCGACGGCGGTTGCACACTTTCACAAGCGTTAACCATTGATGACGGAAGTGAGCCGATGAAATATGTTCCCGACACATCAATGAAAGCAAAACTTGAAAAAATCCTGTATAAAATTACTTCATTAAGAATAATTGTTGCCGTAAAGTTGTTGATTGATGAAATCAGGTATTAAGAAAAAACATCAAAAAAAAGACGAACCGCAAAGGCTCGTCTTTAAAACTTTTTTGTTTTGGCGGTGTCTTACTGCCTGCGGGGGACCGCAAGCAGTAATAGCACTTGACACCGCTGTCAGGAGAAAACAACAAAAAAGTGTGTCTGGTAAAATCAACTGATAAAATATTATCATTGCTAATATTTCGTTCTTTTTGTATTATAACATATATTCGAAAAAAGAAAAGAGTTATTTCAATTTATTTACAAATTATTCACAATTTTCTTTAATTTTCCGCTAAATTGTAAATTATTGTCAGAAGATTTGTCATTTTGTCTATTGATAAGACACAAAAAATATAATACAATACTCTATGAGGTGAAAAAAATGTTAACAAATTCCGTATTAAAAACATATCCCTGCGTTTGTGCGGTCAGGAAAAATTATGAAATCTGTATTCCCGTTTCCGAAAATGTTCTGATGAAAATCAACGTAGGCGACCGTACATTTTACTGCCACAACAACGGCGTAAGAATAAGCAGTTCCGATATTCAAAAATTTATTGTTCCCATGGATATTCTTGACAAAGCCGGAAAATACACAGTTGAATATGAAGTTATGGTCAACAGAGGCAGTTATCATTGCGATAAAGAACCCGCCGTTAAACTTGAATTTGATTTTCAGCCTGTAAAAGATAAAGAAAAAATAAATATTTATCATCTTTCCGATGTCCACGGTCTGGGAGAAAGTGCCGTAAAAACAGGCTCATATTTCGGTGATGAACTTGATTTGCTTATTCTGAACGGAGATATTTCATCTTCCTCCGACACAGTTGACGAAGTGATTTTGCCATTCATAATTGCCGGAGAAATTACAAAAGGTAAAATTCCGGTTATTATCTCACGTGGCAATCACGATTTAAGAGGAAAATTTGCTGAAAAACTTCCGGAATATATGCCTGACGATAAGGGAAAAAGTTACTACCCTGTTTCCGTCGGACCGTTATGGTGCGTGCTTCTTGATTGCGGTGAGGACAAAAATGATTCTCACAGAGAATATTCCGGTACCGTTTGCTGTCATCAGTTCCGTCTTGAAGAAAGTGATATGTTAAAAGAAATCACCGAAAACGCAGAAAAAGAATACAAAAACGAGAAAGTAAAATATAAGTTTGTTCTTTCCCATGTCCCCTTTTCATATAACAACCGTGAGGACGAAAAAGATAATTTCCCCTTTGACATTGAGCATGAAATTTTTTCCGATTGGTGTCGGTTTGCAAGAGATGACATCAAAGCCGATTTTATGTTAAGCGGTCATTTACATTCTTTAAGCGTTGAAAAAGAAAACAGTCCCCTTGATAACAAAGGTTTGAACATTCCCGTTATCATCGGCGGAAGTCCCGATCAAAAAAACAACAATGTAATCGGCTCGGCAATTACGCTGACAAAAAATAATGTTACTGTTCTTTTCACCGATAAAGACAAAAAAATAAAAGGCGAAAATTCCTTTAAAATATAAAAATGGGGCTGTTTATTCCGTATCGGAAAACAGCCCTGTTTTTTTATTTATACTCCGTTGTTCTCATTAAAAACACATCGGAAATAATGTGTGAAGCGGTGCGATATGTTTTTTCAAAAAAGCCTAAAAACAAAATCTTCGCTTCAAGTGTAAATTCATCTTTATTCTTCGGAAAAGGAATGTCCGTGAAACAGGATTTATCATAAAAATCATACCAATGAACAACCCTTGATGTATATTCCGAGGTGTTTTTTTCATAAAGGTCAATTATTCTGTAACCGTATTGAGTGGAAAAAGCATCTCCGTTATACCGTGTTGAGAGAGAATTGCAGATATTTATTCCCCGAACCTTTACGGAAAAACAGTTTGTATGGTCATGTCCCGTAAACATGGCGAGAATATCTCCCCGTTCAACCATTTTATTAAATTGACCGTGATTGTAATATCCGCAACAGGGAGTTTCCGACAGAACCCCGTGATTATCACCGTTTTGATTGAAAAAGTAATAATATCCGTCATCATACATGTGGCGGTATTTATATATTCCCCACGACTTTGAACGGCTTAAACCTTCATAGATTTCAGGTACGATAATATGCTGAAAAACAAGACCGTTTATTTTCTTTCCGTTAGCCTTTTCAATCTCTTTACTTTCATCCTCATACCAAGCGACCTGCTTTTCAAGGACATTTGCGTAATGCCTTTCATCATCGTAACTGCCGGAATCGAATATCCAAAGATTGAATTTCAAATCATCATCCTTTGAACCTAAAACAGGTACACGGTATGTTCCGCAACCGGGCAAAGCATCCTTATCATCTATGGAAATACTGCACGGAAAACGGTTATATATTTCCATAAGTTGTTCTCTTGTAAAAGATTCCTGAGAATCGTGATTACCGAAAGTAACCGCAACGGGAATATTTCTTTTATCAAAAACCGACATAAGTTTATCAATACAATAAAGCGTTTCAGACGAATCCGAATTCATGGAAATATCCCCTGTAAGAACTATTAAATCAGGCTTTTCCCTATCACATGCCTGAGCAATGAGCATTACGGACTCTTTAACATTTGAATATTCCAAATGGGTATCTGTTACGTGCATAATACGGAAATTGCCGTTTTCGTCAAAACGTAAAGGCTTTGACACAAGTAAATCTTTCTTTGCAAAGGCAGTAATTCCCGCACCGAAAACAACAAACAAGCACAAAACGATGCACATTATCCTCTTTAAAACTTTCACAAAATCATCCTTAAAATTTAATAATAAAACGATTAGAAAACCGTAAAATCATAAAAATACTTTATTTATCCGTTTCCATATAATCTACGCCCAGAGCGTATCCGTAATTGAGAGCAAAGGGTGTGTTGCATGTCCAGATACCGAACTCAAGTCCTCTGTCATGGAATTCTTTAACCATATCCTTTGAAACCGTCTTATAGTCGGCATCAATGCTGAAATTGTACTTGAAGCAAACTCTGTAATCTACGCCTCTTTCAAACTGCAATCTGCCGTATGTAAGCATAAGTTTTAAATTCGGGTACTGCTCTCTGATATTAACAAGATTTTGCACACTTGATGACTGGGGAATAATCATATTTATATCATAAACCCGTTCACCTAAATCAAGGATTTTCTTTACGTCTTCCTTTGAAAAATCATCCTTTAAATCAAGGAAACAGTACATCTTATACTGCTTGCAAATTTCATAATATCTTTCAAGAGTGCAGATATAAACCACATCGTCATTTATCCAATTCTTAATAGGTTTCTTCTGCAATTCTTCCAATGTATATTGATGAACATTAACAACCGTACCGTCGGTAAATTCAACCGTACCGTCATGCCATGTAATCGGAACACCGTCTTTTGTAAAACGGACATCGGTTTCAATACCGTTAGAGCCGTTTTTTACCGCTCCGATAAATGCAGGCTCCGTATTTTCAAGATACTTTGTACAATATCCGCTGTGGGCTATCATTTTTACCGTGGATTTTCCGGGAGAACCTGTCAAAAGAGTTGCAAGTCCTATCAGAAATATAGCTATTGTTTTAAATACATAATACATAATAACACTCCTTTTCAAAACAGGGACTGTCGCATCTGAATGCAACAGTCCCGTAATTTTAATTATTCATCCGCACCTGTTGATGTTGAATAAACAAGTCTGTCTTCTTCTGCATCTGTATTGTTAGGAATAATTTTAACGTCATTATAGCACTTCATACCTGTACCTGAGGGGAGAAGTTTACCGATAATAACATTTTCTTTCAGACCGAGTAAAGGATCGGTCTTTCCTTTAATGGCGGCATCGGTGAGAACTCTTGTAGTTTCCTGGAATGATGCGGCGGAAAGGAAGGATTCCGTTGCAAGAGATGCCTTTGTGATACCCATAAGAACATCCTTTGCCTTAATGAAGTTAGGTTCAACACCTTCTGCTTCTGCCTTTTCGGCAATCTTCCTGTTTTCTTCACGAAGTTCTTTCTTCTCGATTTTAGTTCCGGGAAGAAGTGAACTGTCGCCTGAATCCTCAATTTCAACCTTTCTCATCATCTGACGTACAATAACCTCGATATGCTTATCGTTGATATCAACACCCTGCATACGGTAAGTCCTCTGTACTTCACGGATAAGATAATCATGAACGGCACTTACACCGAGAACATCAAGAATGTCATGGGGATAAAGAGAACCTTCCGTCAAAGCCTGACCTTTTTCCACATAATCGCCTTCGTTGACTTTAAGACGGAAGCCGTAGGGAATAAGGTAAGATCTTTCATCAAGTGTTTCTTTATCTGTAATAACAGCATGTTTGCTCTTCTTGATTTCTCTGAAAGAAACAACACCGGCAATTTCGCTGATAATAGCATGTGTCTTGGGACGGCGTGCTTCAAAAAGTTCTTCAATTCTGGGAAGACCTTGTGTGATATCCCCTGAATCCTTGGCACCGCCTGTATGGAATGTTCTCATCGTAAGCTGTGTACCGGGTTCACCGATTGACTGTGCGGCGATAATTCCGACAGCCTCACCTATTGTAACAGGTAAGCCCGTTGCAAGGTTTGAACCGTAGCACTTGATACATACACCGTGTTCCGCTTCACAGGTGAGAAGTGAGCGAATTTTAATTCTTGCGCCCTCTTTATTCTTCTCGTTTTCGGGAACACCGGCAGTTTCCTTTTCATATTCTGCGTAAACGTGATTTGCGACAACCTCGGCATCATCTTCGTTCATCATCTTTTCGGAACTCATGATGACCTCGCCTGTTTCCTTATCAACAAGGTCTTCAAGAAGATATCTGCCCGTAAGTCTTTCGGCAAGACTTACAATTCTTCTGTTGCCGTCATAGATATCGTAAACCTCGATACCCTCTTTACATCCGCAATCCTCTTCACGGATGATACATTCCTGGGAAACGTCAACAAGACGTCTTGTAAGGTAACCTGAGTCAGCAGTACGAAGAGCCGTATCGGCAAGTCCTTTACGTGCACCACGGGAAGAAATGAAGTATTCCAAAATATTCAAGCCCTCACGGTAGTTGGCACGGATGGGAACTTCGATCGTCTTACCGGCAGTATTTGCGATAAGACCACGCATTCCGGCAAGCTGACGAAGCTGTGAATCGTTACCACGGGCACCGGAATCAAGCATCATGAATATGGGATTGTATCTGTCAAAGTTATCTTTAAGTTCTGCGGCAACCTTCTTTGTACATTCCTCCCATGTTTCGATAACACGCTCGGAACGTCCTGCCTTACTGATAAGACCACGTTTGTAATTACGGTCGATCTTATCAACCTCAGCCTCGGCGGCTGCGATAAATTCAGCCTTTTTCGGAGGAATGGTAGCATCGCAGGAAGCAACGGTAATACCGCTTCGTGTGGAATATTTATAACCCTGTGCTTTAATTTTATCAAGAACGTCGGCGGTTACCGCAGTACCGAGAATTTTGATACATTTTGCGATAATCTTACCCAACATTTTCTTATCTACAAGGAAATCTATTTCAAGTTTGAAAGCATTTTCGGGATCGGATCTGTCAACAAAGCCGAGACACTGAGGAATAGGCTCGTTGAAAATAACTCTTCCGATTGATGTTTCAACAAGTTTTGTAACCTTTTCTCCGTTAATTTCCTTGGTCATACGGATTTTAACAAGAGCATGAAGACCGATTACACCGTCCTCATAAGCCATTTTCGCTTCGTCAACATCCTTGAATGCCTTGCCTTCACCGACCTCACCCGGTCTGATAAGAGTAAGATAATACGAGCCAAGAACCATATCCTGCGTAGGAACGGTTACGGGACGGCCGTCGGAAGGTTTGAGAAGGTTGTTGGTGGAAAGCATGAGAAATCTTGCTTCAGCCTGTGCTTCTGCGGAAAGCGGAACGTGAACAGGCATCTGGTCTCCGTCGAAGTCGGCGTTGAATGCCGTACATACCAACGGATGAAGTTTGATTGCTCTGCCCTCGATAAGAACAGGCTCAAATGCCTGAATACCGAGTCTGTGAAGTGTGGGAGCACGGTTAAGAAGAACGGGATGGTCCTTAATTACTACTTCAAGTGCATCCCAAACTTCGTCCTTTGCACGTTCAACCATTTTACGTGAACGCTTGATATTCTCCGCAACACCTGTTTCAACAAGGCGTTTCATAACAAAGGGTTTGAAAAGTTCAAGAGCCATTTCCTTAGGAAGACCGCACTGATAAAGTTTCAATTCCGGTCCTACAACGATAACGGAACGTCCCGAATAGTCAACACGTTTACCGAGAAGGTTCTGACGGAAACGTCCCTGCTTACCTTTAAGCATATCGGAAAGGGATTTAAGTGCTCTGTTGTTAGGTCCTGTTACGGGACGGCCTCGTCTGCCGTTATCAATAAGGGCATCAACAGCCTCCTGCAACATTCTCTTTTCATTGCGGACGATAATTTCCGGTGCACCTAATTCAAGAAGTTTTGCAAGACGGTTATTTCTGTTGATAACACGTCTGTAAAGGTCATTAAGGTCAGATGTGGCGAAACGTCCGCCCACTAACTGTACCATGGGACGGATATCCGGCGGAATTACCGGAACCACGTCAAGAATCATCCATTCCGGACGGTTACCCGACTGACGGAATGCCTCAACAACTTCAAGTCTTTTAAGAAGTTTAACTCTCTTCTGGCTTGTTGCTGTTTCAAGTTCTTCATGAAGTTCGGCGGAAAGAGCGTCAAGGTCAATTTCCTGAAGAAGTTTTTTAATGGCTTCCGCACCCATACCCGCTTCAAATTCATCTTCATATTTTTCACGCATATCTGCGTATTCTTTTTCATTGAGAGTCTGATATTTTTCAAGAGGTGTGTCGCCGGGATCGGTAACAACATACATTGCGAAATAAAGGACTTTTTCAAGATTTCTGGGAGTCATATCAAGGATAAGACCTATTCTTGAAGGAATACCCTTAAAATACCAGATGTGTGAAACGGCAGCGGCAAGTTCGATATGTCCCATACGCTCACGTCTTACCTTTGCCTTTGTGATTTCAACTCCGCAACGTTCACAGACTTTGCCTTTATATCTTATTCTCTTATACTTACCGCAATGACATTCCCAGTCCTTTGTGGGGCCGAAAATCCTTTCACAGAAAAGTCCGTCCTTTTCGGGCTTAAGAGTACGGTAATTTATTGTTTCGGGCTTCTTAACCTCACCGTATGACCATTCTCTGATCATTTCAGGTGAAGCGAGGCCGATTTTTATAGACTCAAAATTTATATTTTCCATAATAACGAACTCCTTTTCAATCAAATTTCCTTACGGACCAATTAAAACTTATTCCTCATCGTCCTGATAGTCATCATCATATTCTTCAGAATAATCATCGAGGAAATCATCTATCTCCTCTTCTTCCGACTCACCGGAGGTATAGAATTCGTCGTCTCCGTCTTCGCTCTCAATACCGAAGCCTTCACTGCCCTCGGCATCATTAACATTAACGAAAGCACTGTCATCCGCAGGAACAAGACCGATTTCGTCAGCTTCAATGGATTGTTTAATGTCTATTTCTTCATTATTTGCATCAAGAACCTTAATATCAAGTCCCAAAGACTGAAGTTCTTTAATAAGAACACGGAATGATTCCGGCACACCGGGTGTGGGAACATTCTGTCCCTTAACAATGGCTTCATAAGTCTTAACACGTCCTACAACGTCATCGGACTTAACGGTAAGAATTTCCTGAAGAGTATATGCGGCACCGTAAGCCTCCAATGCCCAAACTTCCATTTCTCCGAAACGCTGTCCGCCGAACTGGGCTTTACCGCCCAAAGGCTGCTGAGTAACGAGAGAATACGGTCCTGTTGAACGGGCATGGATCTTATCGTCAACAAGGTGATGCAATTTGAGATAATACATAACACCGACTGTAACGGGATTATCGAATTTTCTGCCTGTACGTCCGTCTATAAGAACTGATTTGCCGTCCTCACTTAATCCCGCTTCACGCAATGCATCACGTATATCCGACTCATGAGCACCGTCAAATACAGGTGTCATGATCTTCCAGCCCAAATGTCTTGCGGCAAATCCGAGATGAACTTCAAGAACCTGACCGATGTTCATACGTGAAGGTACGCCCAAGGGGTTAAGAACGATATCAAGGGGTGTTCCGTCGGGAAGGAACGGCATATCCTCCTGGGGTAAAATTCTGGAAACAACACCCTTGTTTCCGTGACGTCCCGCCATCTTATCACCTACGGAAAGTTTACGTTTCTGAGCGATATAACAGCGTACCGTCATATTTACACCGGGGCTTAATTCGTCGCAGTTTTCGGGAGTGAAAACTTCAACATTTACTATAATACCGTATTCACCGTGGGGAACACGAAGTGAAGTATCACGTACTTCTTTTGCTTTTTCTCCGAATATGGCACGGAGAAGTCTTTCCTCTGCGGTAAGTTCCGTTTCTCCCTTAGGAGTAACCTTACCTACAAGGATATCACCGGAATGTACCTCCGCACCGATGCGGATAATTCCTCTTTCGTCAATATCTTTAAGAGCATCTTCACCAACATTGGGGATATCTCTTGTAATATCTTCCGGTCCGAGTTTTGTATCTCTTGCTTCAACCTCATATTCTTCAATATGGATGGAAGTATATACATCTTCACGAACAAGTTTTTCGTTAATGAGAACGGCATCCTCGTAGTTATAGCCTTCCCATGTCATAAATCCTACAAGGGCATTTTTACCGAGGCTTATTTCACCGTGGTCTGTTGCGGGACCGTCAGCGATAACCTCATCCTTATCAACGTGCTGACCGATTGAAACAACGGGACGCTGGTTAATACATGTGCCCTGGTTCGAACGCATAAATTTAAGAAGTTCATACTCATCATTTCCGCCCTCATCAGTTGCAATTACAACCTTATTTGCTTCAACGTGAGTTACGGTACCTGCGTTTCTTGCGATTACGGCAACACCGGAATCGACCGCCGCCTTATATTCCATACCGGTACCTACAATGGGAGCACTTGTTTTGAAAAGCGGAACAGCCTGTCGCTGCATGTTTGAACCCATCAATGCACGGTTTGCGTCATCGTTTTCAAGGAAGGGTATCATTGCGGTAGCAACGGATACAACCATCTTCGGTGAAACGTCCATATAATCGGCTTTATCTGTTTCGATTTCAAGGAATTCATCCCTGAATCTTGCATTAACTTTTTTATTTATAAAATGTCCGTCCTCGTCAAGGGGTTCGTTAGCCTGAACAACAATATAATTATCCTCAACGTCTGCGGTCATATAACGTACTTCGTCAAGAACACGTCCCGTTTCCTTATCAATCTTACGGAAAGGTGCTTCAATGAAGCCGTACTTATTTATTCTTGCAAAGGTTGCAAGGTAGGAAATCAATCCGATGTTGGGACCTTCGGGAGTTTCAATGGGGCACATACGTCCGTAATGGCTGTAATGAACGTCACGAACCTCAAATCCTGCACGGTCTCTCGAAAGACCGCCGGGGCCCAATGCGGAAAGACGTCGTTTATGAGTAAGTTCCGAAAGCGGATTGGTCTGATCCATGAACTGTGAAAGAGGCGAAGAACCGAAAAATTCTTTGATCGCCATAAGAACAGGTCTGCTGCTGACAAGAGCGGCGGGAGTCATTTTATCGTCTCCGTCCTGTCCCTGAAGAGTCATTCTTTCACGTACAACTCTTTCAACCCTTGAAAGTCCTATTCTGAACTGATTTTGAAGAAGCTCACCGACGGAACGAATTCTACGGTTTCCGAGATGGTCGATATCATCAAGGTTTCCTATTCCGTAAGCAAGGCAATTAAGATAGTTTACAGATGCGAAAATATCGTCAACCGTAATATGCTTCGGAATAAGAATGTCGCATTTTTCGGAAAGAGCCTGTAAAAGTTTTTCCTTATCCTCACCGCATTCCTCGATTATCTCGAAAAGAACGGATGCTTTTACCATTTCATTTATTCCGATATTTTCAAGTTCTTCCGTTGTAAGAATAGGAAGATACGGCTTCGCATCAACCATACCGTTTGATACAACTTTAACCTCCTGATGTTCAAAACGAACATCGGATTCAACAAATGCTTCGGTAACACCGGACTGTTCAATTTCCAAAGCCTTTTCCTTAGTGATAACGTCCCCTGCATCGGCAAGCATTTCACCTGTAAACTTGCTGAAAACAGGCTGTGTAACCTTGCAGCCGGAAATACGCTCGGCAATGGACATCTTCTTATTATATTTATAACGTCCTACTCTTGAAAGGTCATAACGGTGAACGTCAAAGAAAAGACCTTCAAGATGAGCCTGTGCCGTTTCAAGTGTGGCAGGTTCACCCGGACGAAGTTTTTTGAACACTTCCATAAGTGCTTCTTCAGAGTTTTTCGTTTCGTCATTCGCAAGAGTTGCCTTAATTCTTTCGTCATTACCGAAGAAATCAAGAATATCGCTGTCGGAATTAAGCCCCAAAGCCCTGAGGAAGGTGGTTATGAATATCTTTCTGTTTTTATCAATTCTGACATAGAACAAATCATTAGAATCGGTTTCATATTCAAGCCATGCACCTCTGTTCGGAATAACAGTTGTTGTAAAAAGTCTTTTACCGGTCTTGTCATGAGTCATATCATAGTACATACCCGGTGAACGTACCAACTGGGAAACGATAACTCGCTCCGCACCGTTGATTACAAATGTTCCGCTTTCCGTCATAATGGGGAAATCGCCCATATAGACTTCACTTTCTTTAACAACGCCGGTTTCCTTATTCAACAGACGTGCAGTAACTCTCATGGGTGCAGCATAAGTTGCATCCCTTTCCTTACATTCACAAACAGTATATTTCGGCTTATCATCCATGCGATAACCGATAAAACTTAACACCCAGTTTCCGGAATAGTCCTCAATATCGGCAATATCCCTGAAAACCTCTTTAAGTCCGTCCCCGAGGAGCCATTTGTAAGACTCCTTCTGGATTTCAATGAGATTGGGCATTTCCATTACTTCATTGATTTTTCCGAATGATTTTCTGAGCGTTCTTCCCTGATAGGTGTCACGTACATTCAGCATAGGTTCATCACTCCGTTCTTTTATTTGTCCGTCAGCATGTTATACTGAAATCAGGTTAGGAATTTTTCTTATTTTTCATTAAAAAATCAGTTGAATTTTACACTTTTTTGTGTTATTATAACTGATGTGGAAAAATGGTAAGATAAACTCCACTCCATTATAATGCAGTTTAAGATTTTATCACATAAAATTCCTTTTGTCAATACATTTTCTGAAAATTTTTTATAATATTTTTGCACCGCCTGTTTATATTCAAGCGGTGCTTTAATTTTAAAAGCACCCGAAAGATATCAGGTGCTTTTTACTTTGATTTTTAATTGTTTCAGATAATCTTTCTGCTCCGGAGTTATGCGGAAACTTTCAACAGATTTCTGAATTGTTTTGTTATGAGTCTGCGTATCAAGTCTGTTTTCCGTTATATAAGGAATTGTGCTGTCCCACTGTTTGGCAAGAGCCGTGGCGAAAAACCACGCTTTCATCATCATAACATAGTATTCATCGCTGACAACCTTTGCGGGTATTTCAAGGTATTCTTTCTTAAAATCACCGTCAAGAAAATGGGACATCAGCATTTCAATACCGAAACGGCAAGTATATGTTCTTTCGGAACAGGACCATTTTACTATATAATCAATCAGTTTTTCCTTATTTTTACGGAATATCTTGGGGCTCATTATATCGCATACAGCCCAGTTATCAACGTAGGGCAGGAAATCATCAACGGCTTTTACCGCTTCATCAAAATCTTTTATTTCGGAAATCAAAAGTCCGTGAAGCATATTTTCATCATAATACCTGTGAGGTAAAGATGAAATAAATTCATGAGGAAAACCTTCCTTTAAAATTTCCTTTGCAAGTTTTCTCACAACCGGTACTCTGACTCCGATAACATCTTCATCAGTAATTCCGGGAGTAAGTTTTATCTGAAAAGAAGCATATTCTTTATCACTGTGTTCAAACAGTTTTTTCTGTATCTCATTCATCTTTTGTTTCACCCGAATTATCCTTACCGTTGATTTTCTCGGTGGCAAGTTTAATTATAACGGAAACAACTATACATACAACACCGATATAAAATGTTCCGTCAAGTGCCACCGTATCGGATGCGGCGGTTGTAAATCTCGAAAAAACATAATGTACCGCATTATTTAATGCAAAAACTATTATAGTCAGTACGCAAGAAAAAATTCCCAGTTTTTTTAATTCTTCGGCACCTTCAAAAGTGAAAATCGTACCTGCATTCAAAACATTTTCATAATGCTTTAAATATTTTTTACTAATGATAAATTCACCGATACTGCAAACCAAAAGCATTGACATAACATCGCTCAATGCACCTACACCGATAGGCGACAGTTTATTTACGAAGGTAATAAATCCTGCCGAGCCTAAAACAGAGCCGGGCGACATAACCGCAATAAGTACAAGACCTACGGACAATACCGCAATACTCACAAGAGATACAATATTTATTATCCTGCATAATATTTTAGCGAGTTTCACGAAGAAATCGACAATATTTGATGTACTCATAAAAGCAACCTCCGTTTATATTTTATTATCGGGAATTATCTGTATTATTTCCATTGGAAAGTAACAAGTCCGTAAATATAAAGGAAAATAACAACAACGGGAACAAAATATTTGAAGATGACCTTCATCCAATTTTTAACTTTAAGTCCTTTTCCCGCATTTGCCTCGGCAACGAAGTTATCCCAACCCCAGCCGAATTTATAACAGCAGAAAACAGCGAACACAAGAGAACCGAGAGGCAAAAGATTGTTGCTGACAATGAAATCCCAGAAATCAAGGAATACCGTTCCCTCTGCAAAGGGCTGGAATTTAATGACGCTGAATCCGAGAGCGGTGGTAAGAGAAATAAGGAACATTCCTATTCCGCAGACAAGACATCCCTTAGGACGGCTCCAACCCGTAAGTTCACGAACACAGGCGAGAATATTCTCAAAAACCGCAAGAGCGGTGGAAAGTGCCGCAAAAACCATGAACAGGAA
>JAZUKF010000199.1:0-27371 GCA_045643165.1 Acutalibacteraceae bacterium
TGCCTGCCATTGCTTATGCTCCCTTTCGATACGGTAAAATTTTTCATTTCTAAATTTTTATTATATCAAAAAAATTATAATAATACAATATTTTTTACAATACTTTTTGTAAATCATTTTAAGATTAAATATGAACAAAAAATTTCTTTACGAAATGATTTGCTTACATATACGTAAGTTTAGGCTGGCGGGCTGATGCACGGCAAAGACGACAAGCAAAATTATGTCGAAAATACGCCATTTCAGACGGGTTCGTATAAGTGCGTTATGCTTATGCCTTGAAATGTTTATTTTTTCATGCTAAAATTAAATAAAACTTTCTATATCAACCGTGGAGGAGTACACATGACGAAAATTCTGTCTTTTTTCTTTATGATAAGTTATTGCCTTTCATCCCTGTTTGGAATAAGTCCTCTGTTTTACAATTCACGTCAACTTATAGCGGACTGCGGCTTCGCAAACGGTTTTACTGTTCTTTCAAAAGAAACGTGCAACGGAGCAGGTGTTCCCGAGGGCATTTTTTCCTCAAACAGAAATGTAACCCCATCTTGGATGATTGCACAGTGGGGTAAGGGGCCCGACCTTTGGAATGAGGGGAAGAATACTGCAGGTCATACGCTTTCGGACGGTGTATGCCGCTCGGTCGTATGGCAGCCGGAGGATCGTTCTGTAA
Source organism: Acutalibacteraceae bacterium (assembly GCA_045643165.1). GTDB lineage: Bacteria > Bacillota > Clostridia > Oscillospirales > Acutalibacteraceae > SIG575. The sequence continues at coordinate 674 of JAZUKF010000199.1, forward strand.
CACTTTCCGTAGACGGTAAAGGTGCTTACGGCGGTCTGCCCGCCGGTACTGAGGACTTTCCTCATTTACTGCTCGAACAGTCGCCTTTTATCGCCGACACCGACAGCGTTTCGTTTTATTCCTGCGACAGCGATCACCTCGTATTCTCTGCTGACGTGCGATTGACCGGATATGAAGAGTCCTCTGTCAAAGACGGAATAAATGCCGTTCAGTTCCTCTCGTATTTTTATGTAAAAGGGAAAAACACGGATGATTTCGTCTGGTTCGGGCTGTGTCTTTTTGACGATCGAGGCCCGCAGGATACCTACTGGGCGGTAGATATCGCAGGAAGCAATAATATGATCTACACGATTTCCACCCGCAATGTTTATAAATCCTCGCTGAATGTTCTTCGCCCCGACGGAAAAAACAAACATATCCGTCTTGACCTTGTTCCGCATATCGACAGTCTTTTCAAAAAGATAAACGAAAGCGGTGTTTTCGGACGAAACGTATCAAAAGAGGATTTTTATATCGGCGGTATGAACATCGGCTTTGAATTACACGGAAATGCTTCCTGCACCGCTCAAATAAAGGATCTGTCCCTCAAATCTTTCCGCAGACCGAAAAACTATACCGTCAACTATGCAGGCGAATGTACGGACGTGCAATATTCTACTCTTGCGGAAAACGGTTATGCGGCAAGAGTAAACGGTCTTTCGGACGATTCATTTATCACGGGCTATGAAACATCCGACGGTATAATGACAAAAAAGTCTTACGACGGTGGCGAAACATGGGACTCACCTGTTACGGCTTCTTTTGCACCGGACAAGAGTTGTGCCAACGTGAATTTCTTTGAATACGGCGGTGACCTGTATCTTTCCTACCGTGCGACAGGTGATACACCCGAAGGATATTATACCTCACTGCGAGTCAGCGTTTCTCACGATATGGGTGAAAGTTGGCAGGCACATTCCGTAATATGCGAATACCTCGATGAAAATCATAAGTTCCGCGGTGTGTGGGAACCGTTCCTCGGAGAAATAAACGGTGAAATGGTCTGTGTTTACGCAAACGATTCTCTTTCCGTAACATCACAGCAGAACATCGAAAGCCTAACATTTGACGGCGAAAAATGGGGAAAACGTGAAATTATCTGCAACGGTGAACTTCACGACTCACGTGATGGAATGCCCGTATGGTTGCGGCTTGCGGACAGAAGTTATCTGATGGCGATAGAGGCAACAACGCAAAGAGATAACGAACATCCGTTTGTCATAAGTCTTCTTAAAAGTGCGGACGGACGGCATTGGAGCGAACCCGAAACTGTTTACGTCCCGCAGGGCGACGGCTCCAAAGCGGGGGCACCGGGACTTTGTCAGCTTAACGACGGCAGAATTATAGTAACCTTTCAGACGGATGAGGACAGTGCCGAAAAGGGCGACGGACAGTCTGTTGCGAAATTTATCGTTCTTTCTCCCGACCTTTCCCATGCTGATGCTCCCATAACCGTATTCGGCGGAAAATACACAGGTGTTACGACCTGGGGCGGCGTTTATTCCGACAGACACACCGTGTATTATGCCTGCAGTTCTCCTATGGGAGCGGCTATGGCACGCTTTACGGTGAGAACCGCCGGTATGTAAGTAAAAACTTAATGAAGAATTCAGAGCAGAACACCCGCACCGGATTTAATTAAATCGCAACAAATTCTGATTTGTCTGTGAAATTATATCATAACTATTGTGAGTATATCTACTCCAATATTTATAAACATTCTTATTGAATAAAACAAATTGCAGTTCTCATAAAAACCTTACCGTAAATCTATGAAAAATTTGGCTCGACGGCTTAATTGCTGTCGAGCCTTTCTGTTTTTCTTTAAAATGTCCTTCACACATCTATATGATTTTGCACAAAATTATTCATTATGCATTACAGCGGCGGGAAGAGGGTGCAACCGGAACGACGGAATTTTTCTATCATTTCTTCCGCTTTTTCTCTTGTTATTCCGAAATAATCTGCGGTACAGTCAATGCAGGTAAATTCCGTTGCTCCCCTGTTTACCATCTTCTTGAAAAAGCCCTCGTCAAAGGGATCTATTTCTTTTCCGCAAGTTAAACATTTCATTTTAAATCAACGATCTTTCCGATATACATTTTACATGAATGAGGCGGAAGAATATCACGGCGGAACTCATTGATCACACCTGCATCTTCGCCTGTAAATGCATCAATAACCTGAAGTCCCTTACCGGATGATGCGGGAATACCGAAACTTTCAAGGAAAATCCAACCGCTGTCATCTCTGTCGGTCATATTTAACTCTAAAATCGCAATTTCATTATCGGACAATACTCTGCCCAATACCGAACGTTCATTTTTCTCCCCACGGCTGAAGGCAACAAAGGGCGGTCTGCCCTCCTCATCGGCATTGATACGAAGGAGATGTTTATTCTTTACAAGTGCCAGCATTTCATCGTCAATGCTTCTGATATCGCAACCCAGCATAAGTGGTGAAGCGAACATACACCAAATGGCGAACTGAGTTTTATATTCCTCTGCGGTGCAACCTGTGGAACCTACATTTCCCTTTGCATACATTCCCACGGTAAGCATATCAATATCGTTATAACATCCCGGTGCGGAATAGGCAAGATTATCAATCTGACTTGCGGCAATATCACGGAATGATGCAAAACTGTCATTGATATCCCCGGTTGAGCGGTACATGTGAGCACCGGTTGAACGAATCCAGCGGTGAACATCATCCGAACCCCAGTTACAGGCGGAAAGGAGAATTTCTCTTCCGCTTGATTTAAGTGCCATACTTATTTTCCTGTAAAGAAGTGCACCGTCAGGCTCCTGAGGGCGGTTGCAGTAATCGCATTTAAGAAAATCCACTCCGAAGCCGGCAAATGTTTTTGCATCAAGATATTCATGGTCAAAACTTCCCGGATAATCGGCACAGGTACGTACTCCGGCACAGGAATACATACCGAATTTAAGTCCCTTTGAATGAACATAATCGGCAACGGCTTTCATTCCGTTGGGGAATTTGATGTGGTCGGCAACTATTTCTCCCGTTACCTTATCTCTTTCCCTTTCACTCCAGCAGTCATCTATTACAAGATACTCATATCCTGCATCAAGAAGTCCTTTTTCAACCATTGCGTCGGCGGTTTGCTTAATCATTTCCTCGTTAATATTTTCGCCGAAAGTGTTCCATGTGTTAAATCCTTTAGGTGGTATTTTTGCAAGCATTTTTATTTACCTCTTTCATTTTTTATTTTACATTTGGCATAATGCAATTTGAAGTAATATATCTTACTCCGCATTTATAAAGTCTTTCCGCTTCTTTTTTCGTATCCACAGTCCATGCACAAAGTTTTACACCTGTTTTTGCTGCGGATTTTATCACGCTGTTATTATTTTTTGAACAGTTAAATGCAACGGCATAATTCTTTTCCTTTGAATGGTTGATAACCTCATCGGTGATTTCATTTGTGAGATACCACATTTCAATATCGCCGTCAATTTTTCGGAGAACATCAAGTTTATCCGCATTAAAGGAAATGATTATCCCCTTTTCCTTCAAGCCGTATTTATCAAGAAGAGTTAAAATCTCGGCAAGTTTTTCATTACTTCCCTCTTTGATTTCTATTTCCGGAGCAATATCATATTTACTGCACACCTGCAAATACTCCTCAAGGGTGGGAATTTTCTGCCCCGGTGCTTTATCAAGTCCGTTACCGTTGTCGATATTAAACTGCCTAAGTTCAGCGTATGTATAATCAATAATTTTACCGGTACCGTTTGTCATTCTGTCCACGGTATCGTCATGTTGAATTACCCACACGCCGTCCTTTGTCAGATAAACATCACATTCCACAGCATAGAATTTCGCTTCCCCCGCAAGTCTGAACGCTTCAAGAGTGTTCTCCGGAGCAAGAGCGGAAAATCCGCGGTGAGCGGTGAGTTTGATTTCGGTATAATCGGAAACATTCAATGATGCAACGGATATAACATCCGATTTATTATTGATATAATACGCAACCGAAACAGGCACGGTAATGCCTAAAATCAGTGCAAGAACAGATGCAATAATTCTTTTTCGCATATTGGTAAAATACGCAAGAAGTCCTATTCCGGAAACGGAAAACAAGGACAAAACAGCCAAAGAAAGATACGACATAATAATCACCTCAATCCTTATATTCTGCGGTAAATTTCATAATTTCATCACAATCTGTATTACGGAAAGCGTGAAGGCAAACAACACGGTTTTTATCAGGATCAACAAAGAGTTTCTGACATTCCATTCCGCCTTTACCGTAAAGGTTTCCGATGCCCTGCGAAGACATTTCGTATGCAGGCTCTTCAAGACACATCTTTACCCATTCTTCGGATACAATTCTCTGTCCCTGATACAATCCGCCGGTGCGGAAAACTTCGCCTAACTTAACCGCATCAACGCTTCTGATATAAAGTCCCGATGCACCTATGCTGTGTCCCTTGGGGCAACAACTCCACGCAACCTCTCTCGCACCTGTTTTAAAGAAAAACTCGTGCCACATAAAATTGAGAAGATTTTCACCGGTAAGTTTTTCAACTATTCTTGCAAGGAGATAAAATGCTCCGTCGGAATAAAATCTTTCAACACCTATTTCATGTTCAAAGGGCAGATTAAACATATATTCAAGGTAATCCTCACCGAATTCACGTGCATCAATGCAGTCAATATCAAGACATCCGCCACGAAGTCCCGCTGTGTGAGTGAGAAGATGATGAACTGTTACTTCGTCCCATTTTTTATCGTAATTTTTCGGACATTCATCACCTAAAAGGTGGGTGAGTTTTGAATCAACAGTCAAAAGTTTTCTGTCATACATCATACCTATCGCAAGAACTACAAAGGCTTTTGCCATGGAATAGGAGTTCTGACACGGGTTTCCGGGAACGATTTGTACCTCCTCCGGCTCCCTGCCGTCCTTCATTTCGGCAATACTGTAACAATTATAATTTTTTTCTTCAATAAATTTTTTTACATCTTCAAGATACTTACTCATCATAACCCTCCAAATTCGGTTCATAAAGATTTACGCCGTAATATTCAAGTAAAAATCTTTTTACTTTTGTCTTTGAGGGATCAATATAACAAAAATCTGTTTTTGTATTTCCCTCTGAGTCGATTTTAATTACCGTACCGCCGTTTGTTTCTCTTTCCCAGTAACATCCGTTACCTGTTTTCATTCCGTAGGTGAGATTTATTCCTTTATAGGGAATTGAGAAGCAGTTTTTATGATCATGTCCGCAAATTATATTTTTTGTACTGCCCAGTTCGACGCAGGTTTCAAAAAATCCGTTGTTAAAAAGCGGTGCACCGTTCTTTTCGTGCATTTTGCAGAAGGGTTGATTTTTATATTCACCCTTTAATTCCTGTTTTTCGTAATCATAAACGCTGTCCCACGCATCCTGAATTTCAGGTACGGGAATATGGAAAAATACAGAACTTGACACCGTTTTACCCGCTTCGGCACAAATGCCCTTGACCGCCCATTTATACCATTCGATCTGATTATCATAAAGATGGTCATAACTGCCGACCTGCATTGTTTCCTCATGGTGAGTATCCATCATGAAAAGAGTATGTACGGTTTTACCGTTTTCGGTAATATTTATAATATAATTTCCGTCCCCCATATTCTCCGGGCCGTAATCAAACAGACAGTGCTTCGCCTGATTAAGACGGTAATCAGCCCAAAACTCGCTGACAAGTCCCGTCTGGTCGGCATTGCCCATTACAGGAGCCCATGGAATTTCGTAGGACTCGATAAAGTTGATAAGTTTCATATAGGAAATTGCATCAAATGCGTTATCCCCGGTCAATGTGATCAAATCCGGTTTAACCTCTTTAATTAGTTTATCAATGGTTTCCTCGTAAAAATCACCTACAAAACTATATGCCTCGGTGTCGTGGCATTGAATATCCGCAAAATTGAGGATTACAAAATCCTTACCCGGTTTCTTTTCAAGATTTACCGTATATTTTTCGGATGAAAATTTATCGTTTTTATCCCATTTATAAAAGCACTTTTTCCCGCTTTTAAGTTCATCGGGAGATGCGGGATGCATTGTCATTTCTTCAAGGAAATCATTTGCTACCCTGAAATCACCTATCATTTTTATCCACCAAAAACAGGGACTGAACCTAACAGCACAAACTTACAAGGTTACTTTTACCTGAAATGCGGTTTTCACCTTTCTTGTGTCGAATAGGGCAGTCCCTTCCTTTCCTACTTTTCTATTGCGGCTTTCTTCGTATTGATTTTATAAAGAATTTCGCTGTCAAATTTTTCGCTTCTGTCATAATTATAAATTCCGTTTTGTTCCTGCTCAATATCGGTAAGTTGAGTATAACAGAAGCCCAGCATTTTCGGATTGTCAAGGAGAGTTTCCGTAAGTCCCTTATATCTTTCGTAAAATTCTTCGATAGTCTTCGGTCCGTCGCCGTAGCCCCAGCCCTCAACCTTATTTTTATTTTCAACGGACCATTTAATTCCGCCGTATTCACTCAGGAAAACGGGTTCGCCGTTCCAATGCTGTCTGTGTTCATGGCGGTCAAAAAGATAATTCTCCGTGAATAATTTATCAAAATGCTCTTTATATGTTTCGGGATTTTGCTCATAATCATGGATGTCGAAAATATCGGTTTCAACGTGGAAATTTCCGCTTGTGTCGATACAAGGTCTCGTTTTATCCATTGCCTTAACCGTTCTGTAAACGATACGAAGCACGTCATTATCCTGCTGACATCCGTGCTGATCCCAGGTTTCGTTAAAGGGACACCAGCCGATAAGAGCGGGATGATTGAAATCCCTTTCAACCTCCTCTTCGATTTCAAGAAGATAGTAACGCAATGCTTCTATTTTTGTCCAGTCAAGTCCCCAGTTTCCGTGTTCGCCCCATACGATATAGCCTAATTCATCGCAATAGTAAAGGAAAAGAGGTTCAAAAATTTTCTGATGAAGTCTTGCACCGTTAAAGCCCACCTTCATTGAGAGAAGAATGTCGTTTTTAAGTGCTTCGGATGTGGGTGCTGTATAAATACCGTCGGGATAAAATCCCTGGTCAAGAACAAGACGCTGGAAAACGGGTTCGCCGTTGATTTTGCATACGCCGTCGATTAAAGAAACCTCACGGAGTCCGAAATAACTCGAAATTTTATCCTCACCGAAGGAAAGTTCAAGGTCGTAAAGTCCGCCTTTACCTACCTCCCACAAGTGTTTTTCCGAAAGGTCAAGAGTTAAAGTTACCGTATTACCAACGGCTTCACTCTTCGCAAAGCCTACTTCTTTACCCTGCCATAATGCTTTTGCGGAAAACTCGCCTTTGCCCTCAACGAGAGCGGTAACGGTCAAAGAAGCATTTGTAATATTTGGGTAATATTTAAGATTTTTCACAAAGGATTGGGGACGGAATTCAAGATAAACCGTCTGCCATATTCCCGTTGTTCTCGTATAATCGCAACCGTGGGAATAAAATTCCTCGCTCTGCTTTCCTCTCGCCTGCAAAGGACTTCTGATATCGTCCTCGGCATAAACTTTTAATATGTTTTTGCCCGCTTTAAGATATTTTGAAATTTCAACTTCAAAGGAAGTATATCCGCCGAAATGCTCTCCCGCCTTTTCACCGTTGACATAGATTTCCGCATGAAAATCCACCGCACCGAAAATGAGAAAAGCCCTGTCTTTAAGCTGTTCTTCCGTTATTTCAATATCCCTTTTATACCAAACGGCAGAGATAAAATCCTTATATCCGATGCCGGATAATTCACTTTCCGGGCAAAACGGTACAATGATTTTCTTTGAAAACTCCGCTTCGTCTTTAAAAAGTTGTCTGTTTTTTCCGCTGTTTCCGAAATCAAATTCAAAATCCCACTCGCCGTTAAGGTTGACAAAATTCTCTCTTTTCACCATGGGATTGGGATGTTCGCTTCTCGGTATCATAATAATGCCTCCGTTTATTTATTTTCGTCTTCACTTAAAAATCTTCCCATCAGCACACCCATTACGGATGCCATCATCAAGCCTCTTGTCCATCCGCTGGAATCGCCTAAACAATGGAGAGATTTAATATTCGTATTCAATTTTTCATCCATCTTTACACGGTTTGAATAAAATTTCAATTCCGGTGAATACAGTAATGTTTCATAGGATGCAAATCCCGGTACCACCTGATCCACCGCCTGAATGAAATTGATAATATTTATCATTGCTCTGTAGGGCATGGCGGCGGTTATATCCCCTGCCACCGCATCAACGAGAGTGGGCTTTACGTTGGACCGGGCAAGTTCCTTCGCCCATGTTCGTTTTCCGTCAAGAATATCGCCGTAACGCTGAACGAGTATATGCCCCGCACCAAGCATATTCGTAAGTTCTCCCACTTTCTGAGCGTAAGCGATAGGTTGATTAAAGGGCTCATTAAAATTATGGGAACAGAGAATAGACAGGTTTGTGTTACTGCTCTTTTTCTCTTTATAAGAATGACCGTTGACAACGGCAAGATTATTATCATAATTTTCCTGGCTGACAAATCCTCCGGGATTTTGACAGAATGTTCTGACTTTATTTTTGAAAGGTCTCGGATATCCTATAAGTTTAGATTCATAAAGCACCTCGTTGACCTTCTCCATAACCTCGTTCCTGACTTCAACTCTGACACCGATATCAACCGTGCCGGGTTGATGTGCGATAGAGTATTCATCACAGATTTTTTCAAGCCAGTCGGCTCCTCGTCTGCCTGTGGCAACAACGGTTTCATCCGCAAATAATTCCTTCGTTTCCTCACCTTTTTTAATTACAACGCCTAAACACTTATTATCCTTCAAAATCAAATCAACACATTCATATCCGAAAATGATTTCAACACCGTTTTCGATAAGATAATTCTCAATAGAAAGATAAATATTCTGTGCCTTTTCCGTTCCAAGATGACGAATGGGACAGTCAACAAGTTTAAGTCCTGCACGGATTGCCCTTTTCCTTATATCCTTAACCGCTTCATAATCGCTGACACCCTCAATATGGGTATCCGCACCGAAATCAAGATAGATTTTATCAGCGTAATCTATGGTTTCCTGCACAAGTTCGGCTCCCATAAGATTAGGTAAATCACCGCCCACCTCGTAACTTAAAGAAAGTTTTCCGTCTGAAAATGCACCTGCACCGGAAAATCCCGTTGTGATATGGCAATAGGGTTTGCAGTTCATACATTTTTTCGTCTTACTTTTCGGACAATGACGTTGGGAAACGGATTTACCTTTTTCGATAATTGTAATTTTCTTCTTGCTCCCTCTTTTTATAAGCTCAATAGCGGTGAAAATCCCTGCCGGGCCCGCTCCGATAATTACAATGTTATTCATAATATTTCTTCCTTATTCAAGTTCTTCAAGTAATTCCATTATGCCCTCTCCCGTTACGGCACTTGTCTTAAAAATTTTTTCAGCACCTGCAAGACGCAACAAATCCTCCGCTTCCTTTATCTGCTTATCATCGGCACTGTCGATTTTCGTAACAACACCGATTACAGGAACGGAGAACATTCCCGCATTACCGGGAGAAAACATGAATTTTTCGCCACCTGCATCCTGCAAAAACAGAACAACATCTGCTTCCGCCGCAATTATGACAAGTGAGCGAAAAAATCTTCTGTGTTCAAGATATTCACCGGGGGTGTCGATAAGGTCATTTATCCTTTCCACCGCCTGTGTTTTTTTATATTCAAGGCTCATTCCGTTCAGTTTGCGGCAAAGAGTGGTTTTACCGCAGGCAACAGAGCCGATAAGCATAGCCTTTTTCATGTTCTCGTTATCTCAACCCCGGAAAAGCCCATTTCATCGCAAAGAACACGCAGTACATCACGAAGGGATGACTCAACGCTTGAAACATCTCCGCAGACAACAACGGCTCCGCTGAATCGGTCAACGAAAACAATATCGACACGTGCCGCCTTTGTGGCAACATCCGCACCGATTATTGCGGCCTCGCCGGGCGTTATTGTCAGTATTCCCAATGCACCCGTATTTGTACTGACAACGCCTAATTTTTTATAAAGGTCTTCCTCCGGGTTTGCGATAAGATGAGCAAGAGTTACCTGTTTACCCGGAACAAGTTCCTGGATAATTCTTTGTTTATCATTCATTTTCTTACACCAAATTCAAAATAAGGTCGGGATGCGGAGAGGGAATAACAACGTGGGAAACAACCATTCCTTCACTGTTTTCGGCATGAATTCCGCATTCCACGGATTCCTTCACCGCCGCAACTTCTCCTGTGAGAACAACGAAGGATTTTCCGCCGATACCCGTACCGAGACGCACCTCAATCAAATCCACATCCGCCGCCTTTACCGCCGCATCGGCAGCATAGACGGAAGCGGTTACACTGTAAAATTCCATAACTCCGATCGCCTGTAAATTATCCGTTACCGCTGAAAGATTTATGGCTTTGATAACCTGGGGATGAACACGGGGAATTACGCAACTGTCGATAACATTGCCGCCGCCGTTTTCGATACCAACTTCAAGTGAAGATTTAACCGCCGCAACCTCTCCGGTAAAAAGAATTTGATATTTACCGGGGCAACTCGGTCTGGAAAATACAAGTTTTACATTTGCCGCTTTAAGAATAAGGTCGGCACATTCGATACCCTTTGCTATACTGTTAAGTTCAAGAAATCCTATTGTTTCAAGCATTAAAGTTCACCGCCCTCAATAATTATACTGTCATCTTCAACAGTAACTTTTCCCGAAATGGATGCATGGAGATTTGCTCCCAATTTTCCGTCGGGACATTTTGCGATTTTTTCTCCCGCATTGACAAACTGACCGGTACTCACAAGTAATTCCGGCGGAGCACCGATACTTTGCCGAAGTGCAATTTTTACCTTTCGGGGAGTAAATTCTATAATATTTTCTATTGTATATGAATTGAATTCACCAACACCCGCCCTTGAAGCGGCACGTTTTGTGGGTACTTTGCGGTATTCTCTGTTTTCATCCGCTTTATATTCCTCTGTACCCTTTACGGCACGGATACCACGTTCGGCGTACATCTTTTTCAATGTGGAATTTACCGTTCTGGGCATAAGTCCCATGGGACAGGCAACGATTTCACATACACCGCATTCGCAACAGTAAAGTGCATTAAGTGCATCCTTATCATCAAGAATTGCCTCATAACTTTCAGCCATGGCAAGTTTCCGCATTATCTTATGGGGTTCAACAGGATGTCCCAGCATGTGTCTCGGACAAAGCTGTGAACATTGCTGACATTGAATACATGAAGCCTTCGCCCTGTTGAGCATCTGTTTCAACGGCATTTTTTTGGATTTTACCGCATTTATATCTTCGGGTACGATAAGAATACCGGAAGTGGTTTTCGTCACATAAAGATTATCAATTTCACTTGACGGAAAATATTTTCCCATCATAGGTCCGCCGGAGATAATCGAATATTCTCCGATATTTATTCCCCCCGCTTTTTCGATACACTCCCTGAATGATGTACCGACAGGTACTTTCAGCACCGTGGGATTATTCACGCATCCCGTTACGGTGAGATATTTTTCCGTAAAAGGTTTGCCGTGCATACTTTCGCTGACGGCAAGCATGGTTGCGATGTTTGAAACAACACAGCCCACATCAAGGGGTATTCCTGCCGGAGGAACAATTCTTCCGGTTACCTCATGAACAATAACCTGCTCATCACCTGCGGGATAAAAACTTTCCATTTTATGAAGTCTTACCTTTGATGCCCTTGCAAGGATTGCGGTTTCAAGAGAGGCGATTTCCTTTTTATATCCGCTTTTTAAAGCAATTACTGTATTCTCCGCACCGGTAAAATCGGCAAGTGTTTCCACCGCTTCGATTATCTCATCGGCTCTGTTTTTCATTATAAATCTGTCTGTACGAAGAAGCGGTTCACATTCAGCGGCATTTATTATAAGGTTATCCACTTTTGCTTTAAATTTTACATGGCTGGGAAATCCCGCACCGCCGCAACCGACTATTCCCGCTTCAAATATTTTATCAAGTAAATCCACTTTTTCAGCCCCTTTTCCGTAAAATTAACGGCTGTATATATAAACGATTATTCCTCGTTATTTTCAAGTTTAATTATATCATCCACTCTGTACTGTGAGGGAATTCCGTTTTTATCTTTATTTTCTTCGATTTCATTTTCGTCAATTTTTATTTCGCTGACTTTTTTACGGTTATATGCTCGCTTAACCGTCTTTTTCTGCTCCGCATATTCACGTTCAACCTCAAGAGTATCAATTATTCCCACAATGGCACAGTCAATGGACACGTCATCCTTGCCCAAAGCACGTCTTGCGGTACTTCCCGATACAACGAGAACCTTTTCGCCTACACCCGCACCTACCACATCGGCAGCGACAAATGTTGCTCCGTTCTTCTCGTTGGTATCCTCTTCCTTAACCACCATAAGTTTGGCACCGGTGAGAGTTTCCTCTTTTTTCGTTGCCCAAACATGTCCCACAACTTTACAAATTAACATTTCCGCTCCTCCTCTTAAATAAATTCAACCGTTTTATCCGAATGGTTGAAAATGTCCTTTGCGGAAGGGGTCAATATAGTTCCCTTGCAAAGTTTTATCGTACTTTCTTCCTTTTCGACAAGTATTCTCGCTACAGATTCGGTTATCACCTTATCTGCCGTATTATCCGCAAAGGCATTGCAATTTGAATTGACCTTACTGTCTTTACGAATCATGCTGACACCGAAGGACAGAATTTCATTGACATAACCTTCATACATTTTGAAAAGTTTACGTGAAGCGGTTTCGGCATACTGTCTGTGGGGTAATCCCGTTTCAAGAATAAAGACTTTTTTACCTGTGAGAAGTGCTTTCAACACGGCACAACTTTCACGCTCCGTATTCCTGCCCTGTGCGATATCCGCAAGTTGAGTAAAGGAAAGAGAGCCGATTATCACCGCATCAAATTCGGAAATATCTCCGTTATAATTTTCGATAGGTAAAATATTATATTTGTTTCGGGCTTCCAGAGGAATATCCTTTCCGCAACCCACAAGGAGGGCTTTTTCCCCCTCAGGATTTGACGAAACGCATCCTTTTTCGCCGTCACTTAATGTTTTTACCACTTCTTGTGTAATCATTTCCACAAGTTTTTCAAAATCAGTATTCATTGCTTTCAACCTTTCAAACAAGTTTGCCCTTTGCATCCTTCGGTAAACAGCAGGCATTTGCCTCGTCAAAATCAATATGCATGGCAAGAGAGAAATTTTCATTCACTCTGATTACCACGTCTTCAAAGGTTACAGGTCTTTCACTTTCAACCTTAACCCTTACGTGTTGGGAATTTTTCACACCGAATTTTTCGGCATCCGCAGGAGTCATGTGAATATGATTTTGTGCCACGATAACCGACTGTTTTGCGTCAATATACGCTTTGTCACTGAAAATCAAAACGTCTGCGGCACCGGTTAAATCACCGGATAAATTTACGGGTGCTTTAAGTCCCAGCGTTCTTGTATCGGTTACGGAAAGTTCAACCTGAGTTGCTTTCCTCTCCGGTCCCAGAACGGCTACATTCGTTATCTCGCCCTTGGGCGTAACAAGTTTAACCCTTTGCTCGCTGAGAAATTCTCCCGGTTGCGAAAGGTCTCTTTTTTTAGTAAGTTTCATTCCTTTACCGAAGAGTTTTTCAACATCCTCGCTTGTTAAATGGACATGCCTCGCCGAGGCTTCCACCATAAAGGAACCGTCAAAACTGTGAGAGTCCGAAATTGAGCCTGAAAGGACTTTACGGACGATCTCCCTTATTTCGTTTTCGTTCATAATTTTCTTCCTGCAACTTTTGTTGCACCGTAAAACCGAATTCCTTATTTCCCTGATAAAACTTTGCAGTAAACGATATAAACCGTACTGCTTAAACGGTTAAGGGCTTCGATGATATCAACACGTTCAACTTCACCGTCACGACTGAATGCCTCCACGGCATGAAGTTCAGTTTCCCTTACAGCGGTACGAATAAGATTAAGTTCCGCCAAAAGCAAACCGTTTTTATAATCCGGTAAAGTATGTTCCATGCCGAAATGCTTCGGCAAATCGTGAGTGATATCACGAAGTTCATCAGCACCGTATCCCAGCAAACGAAAAGAAGAAAGTTTTCTGCCCGTAACCTCGCAACCGAGAATTTCACGGACAAAACTCAATATCTCGTCCAAAGCGGAAGAAACATAAGAATTATGCTCCTTTTCCGCCATGGACTGAGTTCTTATAATCAACGCTTGGAGTTTATCAAGACTTCCTCGTAAAATAATACGGGGATGATTTTTGGGGACAAGCACATTTGAATAAAGATGCGTCATATTTTCGGGTTTTGTGTCATACACCTTTCCCGATTCATAATCAACAAACTGCTTCTTATTGTTCACCGTTTTAATGTTTTCCTTCGCCATGAGAGTTCCCTGTGTTTTCGTTTCGGAAATTTTCAGGGCAATACCCCGCTCTTTAAGATATTCCTTCGCCATAGGCGTTACGAAAACGTCGGCACCCACCTCATAAAAAAGTGTGCCGTCAGGTATCTTTTCTGCTCTCAACTGACTTTCGGATAACAATTTCACGGTTCTCATCCCCTTTTGTTAGTATTCGGAATTAAATCAGTTTCTGTCGCAATTATCGAGAGAAGGAAGAATGTACTCAACCTCATTATGGGGACGGGGAATAACGTGAACCGATACAAGTTCGCCTACTCTTGAAGCAGCTGCAGCACCTGCATCTGTTGCCGCTTTAACGGCACCAACGTCTCCTCTTACCATAACGGTTACAAGACCGCCGCCAACGTGTACCTTACCGATAAGGTTTACGTTTGCCGCCTTTACCATTGCATCCGCCGCTTCGATTGAACCGACAAGACCTTTTGTTTCTACCATTCCGAGCGCTTGTAATGTTTCTGCCATAATAAAATCCTCCTTAGATTTTAAAAGTATGAAAATATATGTTATGCCTTTCGGCGAATAACCGTGTTAATTATATTGAAAGACGGCTGATAACCGCTTTAACTATTTTCTCAACATCATCAGAATTAAAACTTTCCGCTTTTGCAGACTGACAACCTGATGAGCCTGTACCGAAGGAAACCGCCTCCGGTTTGGGATTTACACCTCTGACCTCATCAAGTTCCTTGACACCGTATGCAACACGGCGGATATTGATAAGATTTAAGGGGCTGATATTATCCGATGTGGCACTGCCTCCCACACTTCCGCAACCGAGAGTAAGTGCAGGATAAAGGTTTGTGGTTGCACCTACACCGCCTAATGCACCGGGAGTGTTTACCAGAAGCCTTGAAACAGGCTTTTTAAGTGCAAATTCACGGACAACATCCTTATTTTGAGTATGAATTGTCATCGTATGACCTACACCCTCATTGAAGAGGATCGCCATACATTTTTCGCAGGCATCCTCCCAACTTTGAGCGGTGAAGAATGCAAGAATGGGACAAAGTTTTTCACGGGCAAAGGGATTTTTCTTGCTGACTTCCGTCTGCTCCGAAACGAGAACTCTCGTTCCTTCGGGGATCGTAATTCCCGCCATATCCGCAATGACCTTTGCACTTTTGCCGACAATTTTCGGGTTCATCGTTCCGTTTGCACGGAGAATAAATCCGGAAAGTTTATTACTGTCCGCCTCGTTAAGGAAGTAGCATCCCTGTTTCTTCATCTCGGCGATAACTTCATTTTTAATAACCTGTTCCGTAATAACACTTTGCTCCGATGCACATATCGTGCCGTTGTCAAAAGTTTTACTGTCCATAATTCTGCGGACCGCCTTGGGAATATCCGCAGTCCTTTCGATGAATGCGGGACCGTTTCCGGGACCTACACCGATGGCGGGATTACCCGAACTGTACGCCGCACGAACCATTGCCTCACCGCCTGTTGCAAGTATCACACCCACGGATCTGTTTTTAAGTAAAGCATCCGTTGCCTCCATTGTGGTAAGACTGATACATTGAATAATTCCGTCGGGAGCACCTGCACGTTTTGCCGCCTCCTTAATAATTCTGACTGTTTCAAGAATACAGTTTTTCGCATTGGGATGGGGGCTTAAAACAATGGCATTTCCCGCTTTAATGGAAATTATTGTTTTATACATTGTTGTAGAAGTGGGGTTTGTTGAAGGAATAAGAGCCGCCACAACTCCCATAGGTACGGCAACCTCCATAATTCCCTTTGAATTATCTTCACGGATAATCCCCACGGTTTTCATATCCTTGCAGGTTTCGTATGTGATCGTACTGCCTAAAAGATTTTTAATTACCTTGTCCTGCCAAACGCCGAAACCCGTTTCCTCTACTGCCATTTTTGCAAGTTTCTCGGCATTTTCCGCACAGTCCTTGGCAATTTCATAGATAATTCTGTCTATCTGTGCCTGACTGAATTCGGCAAGTTTTTTCTGAGCACTTACCGCCTCAGATACCATATTTCGTACTTCCTGGATGGATTGTAAATCTCTGTCCAATGTCATTTTCATTCACCTCAATAGTTAATCGGATTTTCCGCAGTTCTGCATACGGATTCGGCAAATGCCTCGCACGCCGCCTTACATGCCGCCTGGTCTCCCGTTAATAGACCTCCGGCAAAGTTCGTTTCCGTAGGCGGACCGTAAAATACATTCAATTCAACCTCCGCCGCTTTTAACGCATCATCAAGCCCCACCATGGCTTCAAGAGGAGGTGCTATCAGATACGCCATGGAAATACCTTCCTCCACCCCTGCTTCACCGGAAAGGTAAGAACCTGTTCGTGAAATACAATGGGCAAAATAAGGAATGGTATCATCATCGTTTGCACTGTAAAAGCAAGCGTCATTTTCAATAAAACTGACTGCCGCTTCAAGTCCGCTTTTCGCCTGCTCCGGATCGGGAGCACCGAGAATACCCATAAACTCACCTGCAAGGAGAGTGGAAGCGTTTGATGAGCCTGCATACATACTTCGTGCATAAATAACACGGACATTCGCTTTTTTCGTGGCTTCGTCAAGTGCGGCATAGGAAACATCATCGCAGTCGGTGGTGATTATCGCAAGGCTTCTGACATCATCCGTTACATTCAGTTTTTCAAGAAATCCTTTGTCCGCATTGGGAATAATGTGGGCGGAAAGAACTGTCGTTAATAATTTATCGCCTTTCAAAAAATACCACCGCCTTTCTGTATTCAAAATGAAAGCAAGTTATTTTATAAGATTAACTCCGCTTGCTTTTTTATCATAAATCTGTTTGATTACGTCGGCAATATACGCACCGGCTTCAACGGCGGTAATTCCTCCGCTGTAAATGTTGGAAACTACGGTACGGTTCGATTCCGGCATACCCATTTTTGCATCATACGCAATATAGGCACTCATACTTTCCGCAGAGCCGAGTCCCGGTCTTTCCCCCACGAGAATACAGGTTACCTTCGCTCCGAGAGCCTCTGCCACGCAGTCCATGGAAGCAACACGGCCGTATTTTACAAAGAAGGGAGTTCCGATTTTAAGTCCTGCGGTTTTAAGCCCCTCAGTCAATGCCGGAAGCACGTTGGCAAGGTTTGCTTCAATCGCTTTACAACTTAATCCGTCGGAAGCGAAAATCTGAACATCGGGATTCATGGTACATTTACTTTTGATTTCGGCAATGGTTTCATCATCAAAACGTCTGCCTAAATCGGGACGTGTCAGATATTCATTCTTATCCGTACATTTCGTCTTTACGCTGAAAAGTCCTAATTTTTCAAGAAATTTTTCGTCAACATCAAAGAAAGCACTGTCTCTCGCCGCCGCATGGTCAGCCCGTAAAGCAAGCATGGTCTGAGTTTTCTCCCTGGGACCTGCCCTGCCCACACCGATACGGGCGGAGGTTTTGCTCATCATTCTTTTGAGAGCATCGGCATCCTGCGGATTATCCAGCAAGGGTACCGACTTAACTTCCGGAGAAGTTATATCTTTGATTTCTTCATTATTAAAATCATTCACAGCCGATTTTATATCATTTTCGGTAGGTACCGCACCTTTTTTACCGATTTCGGATAAGACGGCACTTACGATTTTATCAATCATTTTTTCATCCATAATACCGCTCCTATCTCATAAATATTGTGGGATCTCCTGCATATTTTGTGAGTTTTCCGTTTTCGGAAATACCCATTTTTTCAAGCCATTCGTCAAATTCTTTTATAGGTCTCAAACCTAAAACTTCACGTATGGTCGCCGCATCGTGGTAAGCGTTAGTCTGATAATTAAGCATAACGTCATCACTTGTGGGTACACCTAAAATATAGTTCACACCGCAACTCGCAAGAAGCACGGCAAGATTTTCAATATCATTCTGGTCAGCCATCATATGATTGGTATAACAGCAGTCGCAACCCATGGGAATACCCGTAAGTTTGCCCATAAAATGGTCTTCAAGTCCCGCACGGATAACCTGCTTGCTGTCATAAAGATATTCGGGACCGATAAATCCCACAACGGTATTTACCATAAAAGGCTTAAAGTTTTTGGCATAACCGTAACATCTCGCCTCCATCGTTACCTGGTCGGCACCGAAATGGGCATCGCTTGAAAGTTCGGAACCTTGTCCCGTTTCAAAATACATCACGTTGGGACCTGTACCGGTACCCTGCTTTTTCAGAAGTTCCTTTGCTTCAAGTACGGTTTCGGTGGTAAATCCGAATGCCTTATTACCCTTTTCGCTTCCTGCGATACTCTGGAAAATCATATCGGTGGGAGCACCTTTTTTTACCGCCTCGATCTGGGTGGTTATATGTCCTAAAACACAAATCTGTGTGGGAATTTCAAATTTATTTTTAACTTCGTCAAATCTTTTCAGCACCTCGGAAAGGCTGGAAACAGTATCATTTACCGGGTTAAGTCCGATAAGAGCATCTCCGCAACCGTAACTCAAACCCTCAAAAAGAGATGCGGTAATTCCCTCAACATTATCGGTGGTATGATTAGGCTGAAGTCTTGTGGAAAGAGTTCCTCTCAAACCGATGGTTGTATTACAGTGAGCGGGAACACGAATTTTATTCGCACAGTAAATCAAATCAAGATTTGTCATCAATTTACATACACCGGCAACGATTTCACTCGTCAAACCCTTGGAAATTCTTTTAATTTTATTCTCATCAGTACCGTGGTCAAGAAGCAAATCACGAAATTCACCCATGGTAAGGTTGGCAAATTCCGAAAAAATCGCCTCGTTCACTCCGTCCTGGTCAAGACGTGTAACATCGTCCTCCTCGTAGGGTACAACGGGATTTTCCCTTAAATCCTTTACAAGAAGGTTTGAAAGCACTTCCTTTGCGGCAATTCGTTCCATTCCCGTTTCTGCGGCAATGCCGGCAAGAATATCACCGGATTTTTCCTCATTCGCCTTTGCAAGAACTTCCTTCACGCTGTTAAATTGAAAGGTTTTGCCCGAAAGCACGGTTTTTAAATTCATATCGTAACCTCTCTTCAAATTATCCGAATATAAGAGTTTTAACAACTGCGGGTATCACAAGACCGTTCATCATGGGATTACCCAAGTCGATATAATCGTTTAAATCTACTTTTATGCCGTCAATGGCAATTACATTCCTTTTCCCTCCGCAGGACTGTCTGACTGCCTGTCCCAGTGCTTTTGCCATATCGCACTCAACAACAAGCAAAATCGGTTCGTCCTGCTTCAAAACATAATCTGCACTTTCGCTGATACATCCGGCAAGATTTTTTACATCCGTGTATGACGGATTATTACTGCCGTGCATTGCAAGGACAAGTTTTTCCGTATCATTCTGTTCAAGAAACCACTTCATCTTTTCCTTTAAAAAATCTGTATCGCCGTCAATACATTTCTGCTGTTCAACAGAATTGAGTTTCAACACGGGAAGATTTTTAAGAGGTAAAAGACCGGGATTATATGAAATCGTACTGCCGGAAATAGTGGTGGTATATGTACCTGCTCCCACAACGGTGGCACGAATTGTTTCCCTTGCTTCAATGGGACGAAATTCGGTGAAGAAATTGCCGTTTCTGATTGCACGTCCCAGAAGGACACCCATATCCCCGAACTCCCAATCATCAAATCCTGTTTTATATATGCAGTCCGCAACCCCTCCGGAGAAACATATTGCTCTCGGCTTATTCTTTATCACAAGGGGTGAACTGCCTGATGTCATAATTTCATCGGTAAGTAAATCCTTTTCCTCAACTCCCAGGGACTGCATGAGAATTTTCGACATGGCAAGACAGAGTTTATCAACCTCATTTTTATCCGCCGTTTTGCCACAGGAAATATCAATAGAATAGTATTCACAAATTTTCTTTGCACTTTCGCTTAAATAGGTAACCGTCCTGTTTTCGTCAACACGAAGCTGACGGCCTCCGATATCATAGCAACCCTTTGCCACAACCTCGCCACAGTCGAAAACAACAATATTCGTTGTTCCTCCTCCGATGTCAAGATTGACCGCCGTGCAGGCGTTATCGTCGGAATATTTCTGTGCTCCGCTTCCCTTTCCCGCAATTATGGATTCAAGATCCGGTCCTGCGGTAGAAACAACAAAATCACCTGCGAAACCGCTTAATTTTTCAAGAACAAGCTGTGCATTTTCTTTCCTCGCACTTTCCCCGGTTATAATAACCGCACCTGTTCCGGTATCTTGCGGGGTAAATCCCGCTTTTGAAAATTCATTACTTACAATATCTCTGATTTTATCGCCGTCAATAACGGTTTGAGAAATCAGCGGTGTAATATAAATATCGCTTTTATAAATTACTTCCTTCTCCACAATGGAAACCTTGGGAACGGAAAAATAATTTGCGGTATTTTCCATAACAAGACGGCTGAAAATGACCTGAGTTGTGGAAGTGCCGATATCTATACCAACGCTCAAAACTTCAGAATCCATTTTTTTACCGCCTTTCGGATATTATTTCATTTCGGCAGCAACTTCCAACGCTCTGTCGGGGAAATTGCCGATAATCGTATCAACGCCCATGGACATAAGACGACGCATATCTTCCTTTTCATTAACAGTCCATGTGTTTACGGCTCTGCCGTTTGCTTTCATCTCCGCATAATGTTCATCGGTAAGGTTGCAGAAAATGGGATGAACACATTCAATGCCGTGCTTTTTCGTATAAGCACCCATATCAACTATCCAACTTTCTTCAAGGAAACCGCATTTCATTTCCGGACAAAGTTCCTTAAAACGGAGAACGGAGAAATGATTGAAACTTGAAATGATGATCCTGTCTTTAAGATTATATTCATTTATCATATCAAGCACCGCTTTTTCGATACCGTGATATTCATTGACGCCCGTTTTAAGTTCGATATTTGTAACAAAATTCGGCAAATCCTTTACAAGTTCAAAATACTCACGAAGTGTGGGAATTTCGTTTTTACCGTAAACGCCCGTAAACGTTGCGGAAGCATCAAATTCTTTAAGTTCCTTTAAAGTATAATCCGCAACAAGTCCCGTACCGTTCGTTGTACGGTCGATAAGTTCATCATGGATAATCACAAGTTCCTTATCCTTTGAAAAATGAACATCAAGTTCAATACCGTCAATACCGAGTTCCACCGCCTTGCGAAATGCGAGCATGGTGTTTTCGGGGTATTTACCGCTGAAACCTCTGTGTCCGAAAATTTTTGTCATATTTAACATCTCCTAAAAGATTTGATTTCATTTATCAAGTTCAATGGGGAAAAATTTATCCACAATAACAGTTCTGTCATCGGAGTTCATATATGTATTAAATGCGATAACCTCATTATCGTAATATGAAAAATACAAAATCTGTCCGTTTGCACCGGTTTTATAGTAGCCCTGTCTTTCCTCACTGCGACAGGAAAAAGCATAGTTGTTTTCAACGGCAAGTCTGCACCATTCCTCGGAGATTATTCTTTTACCGTCCCACATACCTTTATCAAGCCAAAGTTTGCCGAGTTTTATAACGTCATTGCTTTTCATATAAAGAGATGAACCGCCTACACTGTATCCTTTCGGGCAAGTTCCCCATGCAAGGTCATTAAATCCCAGCGGAAGATAAAGTTTTTCAAAAAGATAATCGTTTGTATTCATTCCGGATTTCAGAGAAACGATCCTCGAAAGAAGATAGTAGTTATCATCCGTATAGTTATATGTTTCTCCCGTAACGCCGTCGATCTTCACAGCAAAAATCGGTGCAAGCCAATCGGCAGTCCTCGCACTGTGAGAGTTTTCATCATCAATATCAACCCAGCCGGATGTGGTTCCCGTCCTGTGGCGGAGCAAATCGTGAACGGTAACTTTCTCCCATTTCTTATCGCTCCCCTCGGGGAGAGGTCCGAAAAGTTCACCCACGGTTTCGGTCATTTTAATTTTACCCTCATCATAGAGAAAACCGATCGCCGCCATGGTGAATGCCTTTGAAACGGAATACACGTTTGTACAACCGCTTCCGTTAAGCACGATATGTTTCATTTCACCGTCTTTATACTCAGTAACGGAATACATACACAAATTATTTTTCCTCGCATATTCCGCAATTAAATCACATTTACTCACAATATCACCCACTAACACTATCTAACTCATATATTATAACAGAAAAAAACCTCGTTGTAAACAATAAATTGTAATAAATTAAAAAATTTTCACAAAATATAGTAGTAAATGGAAAAACGAGGTTGTACACAAAATGCACAACCCTCGTTTTTTTAATAATATTCCGTTGTTCTTGAAGTGAAAATTTTTGTTACAGTGCTTGAAAAATCTATAAGTGCTTTTTCAAAGAAACTGACAAAGGATATATTAAGTGCTGTTTTCAGGCTTTCAAAATCCCCTGTTAAAAGATAATCGGCAATATCATCTGCATCAAAAAAATCATACCAATGAACAACCCTCGACGTATATTCGGAAGTGTTATTTTCATCAATATCAATAATTCTGTAACCGTACTGAGATGAAAAAGGAATTCTGTTATATCTTGATGAAACGGTATTGCATATATCTATACCTTTATGGTTAACGGAAAATGAATTTCTGTGGTCATGCCCCGTGAACATGGCAAGAATATCGCCACGTTCAACCATTGCGGAAAATTCACCGTAATTTGTATATCCGCAACAGGGTTTTTCTGCTATCATTCCCCGGTTTTCGCCGTTCTGATTGAAATAATAATAGTATCCGTCATCGTACATATTCGGGAATTTATATGCTCCCCATAATTTTGAACGGCTCAATGCATCATAAATTTCCGGAACGATAACATGCTGAAAGACAATTCCGTTAATTTTTTTACCGTTATCCGCTTCAAGCATTTTATCTGTCTTTTCAAACCATTCAACCTGCTCGGCACGTGGATTTGAATAATGCCCCTTACTGTCATTTTCACCGCAATCGAAAACCCAAAGATTAAATTTCAGTTTACCGTCAAATGAACCGAGAACAGGAACACGGTATGTTCCGCAATTAGGAAGCAACTCGCCGTCATCAACGGAGATACTGCATGAATATGAATTGTAAATCTCCATAAGTTCCTCACGTGTGAAACAGGAACGTGAATCATGATTGCCCAGTGTTACCGCCACAGGAATTTTCCTTTTTTCAAAAACATTCATCAACTTATCAATGCAATAACGGATTTCATCCTCACCGTTTTCCATGGCATTATCTCCGGTAAGAATAACAACATCCGGCTTTTCTCTGTCGCAGGCAATGGAGAGAAGTTTAACGGTATCGTTTACATTTTTATAATACAAATGGGTATCGGTTACATGCATGATACGAAGTTTACCGTTTTCGTCAAAATGCAAAGGCTTTGACGTCAGCAGATCTTCACTTCCCGCAAAAACGACGGCGGGAAAAAGAAACACAGTTATCACACATAGAATAATACAAAAAAACGATTTTGTTTTCCTCATAAAATCACTTCCGATTTAATTAAAATAAGTCTTTCATAAAATAAGCATTGGTGTACGCCTTAAATCCATTAGGATCAACCACGGTAAGACGGAACCACTCCACATCATCGGGAATTGAAAACTCCGCTTCGGTGATTTCCTTACCATGGTCGGCAACCTTACTTTGAGAATGGATTTTATTTGATATAAAATTGATTGAATATGCTCCGCTCGTTTTGATTTTCAATACTCTGTCATCAGTAATTTCCATATATTTTATCGCAGGTCCCACATGCTTATAATTTCCCGTGGAAGCATAGAAACGTCCTTCGCTCAACGCTTTTGTAACAGACTCATATTCAAGTTTATCCGCAATAATGACGGTATAACCGCCGTATGAATCGCATTTCGGATTATCATCATCAAATACATTATGGTCATCATCCGTGGCAACGGCAAAAACTTTTTCACCGTTAAAAATAAAATCCTCATAGCAATGTCCGTTATCATCGTCATACCCCATGATCACGCATCCGAAATTTACAATTTCCATAGCATCCATACCTTTGTAACGGATATATCGGGGATAGTTTTCCCTTGACCATGTGGGATGATTATACGTTACGAAGAAGCCGTTTTCTTTACCTTTTCTGATAACCTCATTTATACATTCACCTGTATATTCACGTTCAAAATCAGGTTTAGACTCGTCAAATTTAACTTTATCTCTGTAATTTTTCGCATTACCCCATATATATTTTTCACGGTGATAGCAGGGCTGAACAAGATTATCTCTGTCTTTGGCTATCATACAGATGTGACAGCAACAACCCTCTCCGCCTATCGAAAATTCAAAACCGTTGAGAAGCAGAAAATCCTCGGTTGACAAATCATTATGAGGCAAAAGCACCTCATGGTCGGTTATGGAAAGCACCTGATAACCGTGAGATTTATAATCCCTCGCCAATTCTTCCGGAGTCTTTCTGCCGTCGGAAAGTGTGGAATGACAATGCAGGTTTGCCCTTAAATGGAGCATATTTTCGTTTGCTTCGGGTATAAGTATTTTTTTCATCTGAACTCTTCTTTCTCGATAATTTCATTAAAATAATACTACAATATTCAATCAAAATCAAGAATAATTTTCTATGTTGACAATAAAAATAACAAACCGATTTATTTCTCATCTTTATTTGACAATTCAAAAATATGAGTTATAATATACTTAAATATTTTCCGAAAAGAAAATATGTACCAAAAATACGGAGGGATATTCATGAATAAAAAATTTATATCGGTTTTATCATTCTGTTTATCAATTCTTATTATTTTTCCCGGCTTATGTTCAGCTGTTGCCGCAAAAAAGAATGATGATGAATTATCCGTATGTGTGGCATCGGATATACATTACAGACCGTCATCCGCTTTGGCACCCATCGGTGAAGAAAATACCGTACCCGGAGATTTGCTTTACCACCATGCCAACAATAAAAGTATGCTCACATACGAGGCTGACGGTATTCTTGATGAATTTTTCAAAAGAGTTGAAAAATCTTCGGCTGAATTTCTTCTTATTCCCGGAGATGTCAGCGAGGACGGTTTTTGGGAAGAACACCGTGCCATTGCGGAAAAACTCCGTGATTTTCAAAAACGCACAGGCAAAACAATTTTCCTTATCCCCGGAAATCACGATATACGAACACATAATTCCAGGTCAAGACTTGACCTTTCGGATTTTTTGGAAATTTATGCCGATATAGGTTTTGATAAAGCACTTGTTCGTCACGAAGGCAGTGCATCATATACCGCAGAACTTAACGGAAACTACCGTCTTCTTGCCATTGATGCCTGCGTTTACCGTTTTGATACTTCGGAAATCAGCGATGAACTGTATGCTTGGATAGAAACTCAACTTAAACAGGCTGATGCCGACGGCAAAAAAGTTGTTGCAATGGTGCATCACAATGTTTTAAAGCACTTCGCCATTGAAAATTTAGGCGGAACGCAACTGTGTCTTGACAGAAACAAGGACATTGCACGTCTTTTAGCCGATTACGGTGTAAAATATGTTTTAACGGGACATGAACATGCAAACGATATTTCGGTTGCGGTTTCCGCAAAAGGTAATCGGATTTACGATATCGAAACGTGCAGTCTTATCACATATCCGAATGCTTACAGGATAATCAATTTCTCGGATAATGCCGTTGATGTAAAGACAGATTTTATTGATAAAATTGATACATCTCTCCTGCCCGACGGTTTTTCAAAAGAACAAATTGATGCTATGAATAAAGATTTCACATCTTACAGTTACGGATATTACCGTGCCGGTATGAAAAGTTTTTCTTATTACATACCCAACTATACAAACAAAGTGGCAAAGTTCCTTAAAATCGAAAGCGGTACAAAGGGATATGATGCTATCGGAAACATTATGGACGTTCTGTCCGAATCATTACGTATGCCTCTTTACGATAAACAAAACACTCCCGAAGCCGACAGCGTAAGAGAACTTGCCGCTTTAGCCGGCATTACCGTACCGGACAGCGAATACACGGATGTTATCGACGTTGCCGCCGTTCTCTATGCCGCTCATTATAAGGGTGATGAAACGGCAGGCTTTGATTCAAACGAAACTGCCCTTTTGATCGCAGGATTGGAATCCGTGCTTGTTCATGCACTTGTCAACATTCCGACGGTAACGGCAAATGCATTGCTTAAAGATATTCTTCCGAAGGATGATATGATCCAATT
>JAZUKF010000200.1:0-8639 GCA_045643165.1 Acutalibacteraceae bacterium
CGGCATATAACTCGCAAAAAACAAGTTCCCAGTTATATCTTTTCTCTTTCTCATTATAATCAACAGGCAAACCACGTCCGAAATCCTGAGTTTCAACGGAGCCGTCAAGGTAGCGTGTAACAATGATTTTATCGCCGTAACCTTCCCTTGCCTCATCTATTGAATTTGAGAGAATTTCAAAAACGGAATGTTGACATCCTTCTAAACCGTCAGAGCCGAAAATAACGGCAGGACGTTTCCTTACTCAGACAGCACCTTTTAATTGAGTGATATTATTATCGTTATAATCTTTTTTTGCCATATTATTTAAACAATCCTTTCAAATTATCACACTATATAGCATAAATTAACATCTTATTATATACCATATATTGTTGATTGTCAAATAAAGTTATTCGACTTTTTTCGATAAGCAAAAATGACGGCCTTGAAAAGTGAAAAAAACTTCTCAAAACCGTCATAAAATCAATTTAAATCAATCTTTGTTTTATACTGATATGCTCTGATATAATCAATTACAAATTCACCGCAGGCATCCTTGGGGTTATTTGTAATAATACCTGACCAGCCCTTTGTAGGAACGGCACCCACACCGTCAACCTCGCAGGAAACACGTAAAAATTCGGGAATTTTACTTACACCGCCGAAATTACTTCTGCCTGTTTCCTTACCATTAATGTAGTAAATATAACCGTCCTCGTTCCATTCGACGCCGTATGTATTAAATGTATTATAAGGATCATTTACTTCCTGAATGGTTACATTTTTATATCTGTGTCCGAGACTGTATCCTCCGTAATGAAGATTAGACGTAATAAGATTATTTGTCAATCCCTGTTTAACTCTCCAATACATAGGTGCTTCCATAACGTCTATTTCGGTTCCCTGTGTACCGGGCATAAAATCCTTAATATCCTCTGTTGTAATCCAGAAAGCAGACCACATTCCTTCCATTGCGGCAAGTTTGCAACGACATTCAAAATAGCCGTACTTCTGAGTATAGATATTTCTCGTTGATACGTTAGCGGTATAATAGCCGGGACCGTATTTACCGTTTTCAAGATATTCCGTTCTGATCGTCAAATGACCGTCTTTAACAACAGCCTGATTTATATCCCAATATCCGCCTTTACGTACGCCGTCGCAATCATGAGCATTCCACAGATTGAAGTTAAGAGAATTTCCGTCAAATTCCTCATCAAATACGAGAGCAAATTTCGACATATCAACAGTATTACTCTTTGGTTTCCATGGATATTTGACTGCTACAATACCGAAATTTATAACATGAATTAAATAATTGACAAATTTATCAAACGGAGTTTTAATATTATTTTTATAAAACTCATTATGTTTAATAGTGTGCGTAATCTCTTCAAGAGATAGTCCGGCAAAAGAATTTATCGGAAAAACAAAAATCAAAGAAAAGCACAAGATAATTGTTATAATTTTTAATAATATTTTTTTCATAAAAACAACTCCGTAATCTGTATATTCTGATTTTACAACTAAGAAAATACAATGTCAATTATATTCCGTGTGAAGTCAAAATTAACAAATTCATCAGCAAGATTTACAATGAATTATTATGTTTAATTAAAAATTATTCCCAAATTATGCTAACAGAATTATTGTTTCTCGTGCAAGTAAAATTCTTATCTTTACTCGAGTTCACTGCATTTATAAATGCATCGGTCATTTCTGAATTTTTAAATTTTATTGTAGATTTAAGAACTAAATCATTATGATTTATCGCTTTACCCGCCTTATATCCGGACATCCACCAATGAAGTGTAGATTCTCTTTCAAATAAAACCTCATCATTATTATACAAAGCCAAAGACATTTCAAGCATATCCTTATCTTCTGCACAGTCATATAACAAAAGACTGTCTTTCTTTTTATAATAAATTCCGATTTCGCATCCGTTTGTAAGTTTAGTATAATTACCCTTCCAAAGTTGAATCATCCAATCTTTGCCGTCATAATTAAACTTTATCCTCTTAATATCGCAATCCATAAATATGGTTTGTCCGAGAATGTCATAAAAAACATTATAACCGAATTTTCTCATCCACACATTTTGAGGATTGGTAACAAGAAAATGTTTTGCGTTATAATTATATCCTATTGAAAAAATACCGTCATTATTTTTTCCGTAGATTTCTTTAGTTTTTGTATCATAATAAACGTTTGATTCAAAATCACAATCATCACCGTTATTATGTGAATAATATGCTCTGAATTCATAAATGCCGTCATATTGAGTGGGAATAAAATAAACGTAAAGATTATTGATACCTGAAAAATATTCGGTGAAAAAATATTTAAATAAACCGTCATCAAGTTTTGACAATAATTCCAAAATCTGATTATTAAAAAATTCTTGACTTTCCGATATATTTGCATCTTTCTTAACCGAACTGATATCAAATTCGCCAATTTCATAAACAGGAAGATTATCAAGAATGTCAGTAACTACCTTACTGTCTCCTTGAGAAGTCATCATTTGAATAATAACAGTTTTTAAAATTTCTCTTGCATACTGACAGGTTGTATCCGAAAAACCTGTTTCTCCTTCTTTTAATAAAACGTTGATAATAGCATCTGCTTTTTGATTTGCTTTCTCCAAATCAGACTTGGTAGATAAGTTTATAGCCATAATTGTACAAATAGCAAGTATAACAGATGTGATTTTAGTAAATATGGTTTTTATTTTAATCAGACTCCTTTATTAAGGCAACACATTTATAAATCCTTATATTTTCTCCAATGAACTTCTTAAAAAAGATTTTAATTTTGTACTTTGCGGATTATCAAAAATTTCATCCGGTGTGCCCATTTCTTCAATAATTCCGTCAGCCATAAATAGAATTTTATCCGCAACATGTCTTGCAAATTCCATTTCATGCGTAACGACAATCATTGTCTTTTTTGCATTTTTAAGTTCTTTGATAACCTTTAAAACTTCCCCTGTAAGTTCCGGATCCAAGGCACTTGTAGGCTCATCAAAACAAAGAATATCGGGATCCATAGCCAATGCTCTGGCAATGGCAACACGTTGCTGCTGTCCGCCGGAAAGTTGACAGGGATAATAATTCTTTTTTTCGGAAAGACCAACCTGCTGTAACAAAGAATCGGCCTTTTCGGATATCTTATCCATAACTTCTTTTCTTTCGGCGGAAGAAGCCTTTTTCTTTTTCAGCATTTCAGCATTAAGCAATTCCGAACCCAATGTTACGTTTTTCTTAACTGTATATTGAGGAAAAAGATTAAACGATTGAAAAACAAGTCCGAAATGAAGTCTGTTCTCACGGATTTCTTTTTCACTTTTTGTATTCTCGTTTGCGGAATTAAACACTTCTTCGCCGTTAACGGTAATTACACCCTCAGTCGGAATTTCAAGAAAATTCAAGCAACGCAGTAAAGTAGTTTTACCGCTTCCGGAAGAACCGATAATTGCAAGAACTTCGCTTTTATTTAAAGAAAAATCAATTCCTTTTAAAACTTTTGCTCTTCCGAAATCCTTTTTTATATTTTTTACTTGTAATACTTCCATAATATTCTCCTAACAGTTTACGAATGATAATAGTCAAATTTCTTTTCAATATATCTGAAAAGTAATGTTAACAGTCCGCAGAATGCGAGGAAAAATACTCCCGTATAGAACAAGGGCCAAATAATTCCTTTGGCAGTAAAATGCTCGGCTTCCATAAGAATTTCCGACACAGCAACAACTCTTGCGAGGGATGTATCTTTAACAAGTGTAATAATTTCATTACTCATGGGAGGAATAATTCTTTTAACGACCTGCATAAGTACAACTTTAAAGAATATCTGACTTTTTGTCATACCCAGAACCTGGCCTGCTTCGTATTGACCTTTCGAAATAGATTCAATTCCGCCACGGTATATTTCCGAAAAATAACAGGCATAGTTGATTACAAATGCAATAAGAGCCGCAAGCATTCTGTTTTTCATGGGAATATGAAAAACAAGTCCGGGAACATAAAATACAACGAAAATCTGAAGCATAAGAGGTGTTCCTCTTATAATCCAAACAAAAATTTTAGTTATATATGAAACAGGAGTGAATTTCGACATTGAGCCGAAAGCAACGATAAGTCCGAGAGGCATGGCAAAAACAAGAGTTAAAGCAAATAATATCAAGTTTTGACCGAAGCCGCCGAGCAACTCGGAGGTAACATTCATGAAAGACATACAATCCTCCTATAACATTGATAGGGGCTGTCGTATTTTTTACACGACAGCCTCATTAAACCACGTTTTAAATGAAATATAATTATTTTGCTTTAACAAGAACTCTGTCCTGAAGTTTATACTTGGAAGCAATTTCATTAAGTTTACCGCTGTCGGCAACCTTCTGAATAGCATCATTAACAGCCTTAACTAATTCAGTATCTTCTTTACGCATAGCAATACCGTACTCTTCGTTGGCAAAGTTTTTATCAATTACAACAAGGTTATCGTAATCTGTTCCTTCGCCTATCATACCGACGGATGTAACGTAGTCGATAACACAAGCATCTGCTGTTCCGGCGGAAACTTCCATAATAGCCTTTGCCATTGTATCAACAGGAATATAATTTGCTTCTTTGAAGAAATCTTCACCCTGAATTGTTTCTTCACCGGCAGAACCTTTTTCGGCAACAACCGTCAAGCCTTTAAGGGATTCAGCGGAATTAAATTTTGCTTCATTTTCCTTCTTAACAACAAAAACCTGAGTGTTTGACATATAAGGAGTGGAAATTCCCATAGTTTCAAGTCTGTCATCGGTAATTGTCATACCGTTCCAGATACAGTCAATAGTTTTTGAGTTAAGTTCTGTTTCTTTACTATCCCAGTTTATTTCCTGGAATTTTGCAGTAACGCCCAGTTCCTCACAAACGGCTTTTGCAAATTCAGTTTCAAATCCCGTAAGTTCGTTTGTTTCTTTGTCAATGTAATTCATAGGTTCAAAATATGTGATACCTATAATCATTTCACCTTTTTCCTTTATGTACTCAAGGTCTGTTTTTTCAGCTCCGCAACCTGCAAAACATGCAAGAATCGTAACCAAAGCAAGTACAACAGCAATAATTTTTTTCATAGTAAAACCTCCGTAAAATATTGTAGCGTATTACCACTTTATCATAGTAACATATTTGTTATTTTTTGTCAACAATTTTTTACAATTTAGCAAGTGAATTGACAGAATATAATGCAGTTGCTTTAAGAACGGTGAAACTTATAACAGCACTGTATTCACCCCATGTATCATACACTTCAACATATTCTTTATATTCCGGAAGTGTATTGAAACCAAAAATCGTTCTTTCTGTTTTCATTTTATAATATCCCACACCTGCAAAATAATGATTTGAATATGTATCGCATCCTATGGAAGCAAGACATCCGATTACAACAGGTTCTTTTTTAAGTAATGACTGTCTGATAACATCAGCGGGATTTATTTTTTTATTCGTTGTAAGTTTTAATTCGCTGTTTGTTCTGTCTCTGAGCCAAACATTAAAAATGTTTCTTACAAGAGTAAGAAGAAATTCGGAAATTCCGTTTGGTACCATCGTAACGCTGAAACGCATATTATCAATTACATTCTGTGCCAAATCCCTGTAACCATAAGAATAAAGATAATATGCAATACCCATATCAAGGGTGCCGAGAATTTCAAAACTGCTTCTGATACCGAGTTTGCTGTTTACGGTATCATTCTTAAAGAATATCTGAAAATAATCATCAATATCATTAAATATTTTACAAAGTTCACTGTACATAGTTTCATCATCCGGTAATTTCGGGCAAATTCCGGCATCACGGTAATATGCAAGGCTCATCATAAATGAAGCCTTTCCGCAAATTCCGTTACCTACATTAGTTTCATAATATCCTTGTCTTTTCGGAACCATATATGTTTTGTCAACTACACCGGATTCACAAACATAATATCCGTCCCCTGCATCATCTCTTACAATCTGTTCAAGAGCGGAATTAACTTTGTCAAAATCCTTTTCTCTGCTTTTGCTTCCTATCCAATAATCGCAGATATCTTCAACGTAAGCAATTAAATTTTCTTTCGTAAAATTCTTTAATAAACCTTTTAATTTTATTTTATTTAATGTTCTTACCATTGAAGAATTTTCATCGGTAATATCTTCAATGATACCGCTGTTTGATTTAAGTAAATCGTTTCTGTAATCTTCGTATTCATCAAATGAAGCATTTACGGCATCCGTTGTAACTTTATCACCGTTAAAATCAAGAATGTCTCCGTCATTCGTTACAAGGAAAAAGTTCATAGGTCCTATGTAATAAACTTTTTTTATATTATCTGCGCAATAGGGATTTGAACCCACACCCTGTTCCATAACATAAGGAAGATCGGAACGGATTGATACAACGATATAACCTGTTTCACCGTCGGAAAAAGCATAATCGAAACAGTAAAATCTCATTTCATCCTTATTGTTGTAAAGAGGAGTTGCTCCGGATAAAGTGAAATCATCGTCATCATTTAAAGAAAGATTTGAAAAATAATATGTGGCAATATTTCTTGCATCCTGTAAAGAAATTGTTTTAACCGATAATGCGTTTGTCGGAATTGCAAACATTGTAACAAACATTGCAATTACCAGCATGATTGAAATAATTCTTTTTTTCATAAAAATACCCCTTTGTTTTATTATTTATCTTCATACGGAAATACATCCATAAGTCGAAGCTTGAATAAATTCTTTTCGTGCATTGAGTCGATTTTTTTCTTTATTTCCTCATCTTCGCAAATGCCCGTTCTGATATATTTATCAAGAAGTTCATAGGTAAACCCTAAATTATCTTCATCTGTTTTACCGCAAAGACCGTCAATAGGAACTTTATCCACAAACATATCCGGAAGATTTAGCACTCTGCCTATCGCTTTAACTTCCTGAACGGTAAGTTTTGACAAGGGGCTGAAATCCCCTGCTCCGTCTCCGTACCGTGTTGAATATCCAACCCAGTCCTCGGAAAGATTACATGTATTAACAACACGTCCGTTTACACTTTGAGAAACGGCATAAACGGCTGCCATTCTGAGTCTCGGAGGTAAATTAAAAACAGTGAAATCAGAAATTCCCGTCTGACTTTCAATTTGAGAAATAAAAGATTGATACGCATCCTTAATATTAAGAGTAAAATCCTTAATTCCGAGATGCTTGATAAGTGCTTTTGAAACATCTATGTCAAACTGTTCACCGTTTGGCATAAGCACTCCGATTACTCTGTCTTTTCCCAAAGCTTCAACGCAAAGTGCCGCACAAACCGAACTGTCTTTTCCGCCGGAAATTCCCAACACCGCATTGCATCCTTCACCGTTTAACTTAAACCAGTTTCTGATCCAGTCAACAATATCATTTTTTACTTTTTCTGCATCAAACATTTTTTAACCTGCCTTTTGTTGAGAAATATCATCTAATAACAGACCTGTATTTTCAATCTTTAATAAATCGCTGTACGTGAAATATCCGTCATGGTCAACATCCATTGCCTCAATTTGCAATTCATTAAATGATGATATATCGCACATATTATAATATCTGAAAACGAAATAAGAATAATCGCTTCCGTTTGCATATCCGTCACCGGAAATATCACCGTAAACTAAGAAATTATCCGTATAATATAAATCTCCGTTTTTATCAATAAGAGCTATTCTGTCGTTAGTTCCGACTCTTTCATCATCGCCCTTAATACGACCGTCCGGAGCGGCAATAACGGCATTTTTATTTTCAAATTTATCGGTAATATTTTTGCAACTGTTCACATCAAGGTTTAATCCGTAATATGCGTTAAGCTTATTATCATATAGCAAACCGCTGTCTTGAATATACTTAATTCCGTCTGCTCTTATGCAATAATCACCGTCAAAATAATATGAATCGTCATAAAGAGTGATTTTATCATTATATTGACTGCTTAAAGATTCTCCGAAATTCACAGGGCAAAATCCGAAATTATATTTATCAAAATCAAGAACAATGATTTTTTCCGAAGCGGGAGTATAATTAAGAAAATTTATTTTTCTGTTTTCCGCAAGACGGACCTTATTTGATTTATCTATAACGGAAGAATTCTGTAAATTCAACGTTCCGTCAACATAAATCGCAGAACTTGTATTATCAAATAATGTGCCGGAAAAATAATTCATTTCACCCTTATTTATATAAACGGCACCCTTATTTGTTATGTTTCCGTTAATTGAACCGCCGTACATATTAAATATACCCTTAACTTCCGCCACACTGTCTATACCGTTTGAGCCGTATAAAACTATGCCGTCTTTCATCTGCAAAACACCGCCGTTTTCAACGAGTATTAAGCAGTTGTTTATTACATTTGAACCGTCAATATAAACTAAATCAACATTCTCCAAACCGGTATCATCAAGAGTTTTTTCAAGTTTCAGAAGTCCGTTTTCTTTTATTATAAACATGGAACCTTCAAAACCTTCACATGCGGAAATTGTATGAACATCTCCGTCGGAATAAATTGTAATTTCACCTTTGATTTCAAGAGTTTTCGTTAATACAACATCATCAATCAAAGTGATTACCGCAGTTTCATTTCCGATATCTTCAAGTGCT
>JAZUKF010000201.1:0-7960 GCA_045643165.1 Acutalibacteraceae bacterium
TACGGAGATTTCAAACTTGCCGTTGCGGAAGTCGTAGCCGACGTTCTCGGAACACTGCAGGAGGAATACAATCGGTATATCGCCGACAAGGAATATATCAATGGAATTTTGAAAGACGGTGCCGAGAAAGCAAACTACATCGCGAGAAAGACACTTTCCAAGGTGTACCGCAAAGTCGGCTTCTACGATCCCACGAAATAACAGAAAAGGATAGTAACCATGGCGAAAAAGACGGAAGAGTACGGTAATCAAAGTATTTCCATGCTGAAAGGCGCTGACCGCGTCCGCAAGCGTCCCGCAGTCATTTTCGGATCTGACGGGTTGGAAGGGTGCGAGCATTCTTTTTTGGAAATCCTCGCGAACTCCATTGACGAATTTCGTGAGGGCTACGGGAAAGTGATCAACGTTACCGTTACGAACGACCACGTGATGACGGTCGAAGATTTCGGGCGCGGCGTTCCATTGGATTGGAACGAAAAGGAACAGCGTTACAACTGGGAACTTGTTTTTTGCGAGTTATATGCCGGAAGCAAATATAATACGAATGACGGCGGCAGTTACGAATATTCACTGGGCTTGAACGGTCTCGGTCTTTGTTCAACTCAATATGCTTCGGAATATATGGATGCTGAGGTTCACTATGGCGGAAACCGTTATGAAATTCATTTCAAAAAAGGTGAAGTAGTCGGCGATTTAATCAAAGAACCTTATAATAAACGTGATACGGGTACAAGAATAAAATGGCGTCCCGATTTAGAAGTATTTACTGAGATTGACATTCCACTTGAATATTTTCAATCCACATTACAAAAACAGTCGGTTGTTAATGCTAATATAAAATTTATTCTTAAAAATCAGACAACAAAGGGATTTGAAACTTTTGAATATGTTTATGAAAACGGCATTTCCGATTATGTAAAAGAAATTGTGGGCGAAGATGCATTTTCCTCCGTTCAGCTTTGGCATACCGAAAGAGTAGGACGGGACCGTGATGATCAGAAGGATTATAAAGTAAAAATAAATGCATCATTGTGTTTTTCAAACAAAGTGCAGTTAAAAGAATATTTCCATAATTCAAGTTGGCTTGAATACGGCGGTGCTCCGGAAAAAGCGGTAAAGAATGCTTTTACTTATCAGATTGATAATTACTTAAAACAAACGAATAAATACACTAAATCCGATCCTAAAATAACATTCCAGGATATCGAAGATTGTCTTGTAATTGTAGTCAGTTCTTTTTCAACTCAAACATCCTATGAAAATCAAACAAAGAAAGCGATTACAAATAAATTTATTCAAGAGGCAATGACCGATTTCTTTAAGCATCAGCTTGAAGTATATTTTATGGAAAATAAAATGGATGCGGAAAAAATTGCCGACCAGATTATTATAAATATGCGTTCAAGAGTTAAGGCAGAGGCGACAAAAACTTCTCTTAAAAAGACGCTGAAAACCG
Source organism: Acutalibacteraceae bacterium (assembly GCA_045643165.1). Taxonomy (GTDB): domain Bacteria; phylum Bacillota; class Clostridia; order Oscillospirales; family Acutalibacteraceae; genus SIG575. The sequence continues at coordinate 1,457 of JAZUKF010000201.1, forward strand.
GTAATGACTTCAAAAACAGGGTACAGAAATTTATTGATTGCAGAAGCCGTGATATTGAAAGACGTGAACTGTTTATCGTTGAGGGTGATTCTGCTCTCGGTGCCTGCAAACAGTCAAGGGATTCTGATTTTCAAGCTATTATTCCCGTAAGAGGTAAGATACTTAATTGTCTTAAATCTGATTACGGAAAGATTTTTTCCAGTGAAATTATTACGGATTTAATTAAAGTTTTAGGTTGCGGAGTTGAAGTATCCGGTAAAAAAAGCAAGGAACTTTCAAATTTCGATATTGATAATCTCCTTTGGGATAAAGTTATCATCTGCACCGATGCGGATGTTGACGGATATCAGATAAGAACATTGATTTTAACTATGATTTACCGTCTTATGCCAAGTATTATCGAAGCAGGAAAGGTTTATATCGCCGAATCACCTTTATATGAAATTCAATGCAAAGATGAAACCTGGTTTGCCTATACGGAAAAGGAAAAGGCAGATGCTCTGGCTGAAATCGGCGACAGAAAATATACAATTCAGCGTTCAAAAGGTCTCGGTGAAAACGATGCCGATATGATGTGGCTAACAACTATGAATCCGAAAACACGCCGTCTTGTTCTTGTTGAGTCTGATGAAGCGGAAAAAATGTCGGATATGTTTGAACTTCTTCTCGGTGATAATTTACAGGGCAGAAAAGATTTTATTGCCTCGGACGGATATAAATACATTGATTTGTCAGATTTGAACTGATTATTTTACAGAAAGGTTTACGGAAATCCGTAAGTGATAGATATGGCAAAGAAGAAAAAAACTGAAATTGAAACAGAGACTGAAATCAATCCTAATGCTCATATTTTAGGCGCAGGTGAAATTGTCAATCAAAAAATAACGGACACTCTTGAAACAAATTATATGCCCTACGCCATGAGCGTTATCGTTTCAAGGGCAATTCCCGAAATCGACGGATTGAAACCGTCTCACAGAAAATTACTTTATACCATGTATAAAATGGGACTTCTTAACGGCGGTAGAATTAAATCCGCCAACATTGTAGGTCGTACCATGCAATTAAATCCCCACGGTGATGATGCTATTTACGAAACTATGGTTCGTCTTTCAAAGGGAAATGAAACTCTTTTGCATCCGTATGTTGATTCAAAAGGAAATTTCGGTAAGGCTTATTCCAAAAATATGCAGTATGCCGCTTCACGTTATACGGAAGCAAAACTTACTCCTTTATGTGCGGAATTTTTTAAAGATATTGATAAAAACACCGTTGATTTTGTTCCGAACTACGATAATACTTTGACGGAACCTTTACTTTTTCCGGTAACATTTCCGTCAATTCTCGTCAACGCAAATTTAGGTATTGCCGTAGGTATGGCGAGTAATATCTGTTCATTTAATTTAAAGGAAATTTGTGATACAACTATTGCACTTATCAAAAATCCCGATGCAGATTTGCATGAAACACTTAAAGCCCCGGATTTTATCGGCGGAGGACTTGTTTTATATGATTCGGATGCCGTTGATTCTATTTACAAAACCGGCAGAGGCGGTATTAAGGTAAGAGCAAGATATAATTATGATAAAGTCAACAAATGTATTGATATTACCGAAATTCCGCCAACCACTACGGCAGAAGCGATTATTGATAAAATAATTGAAAGAATAAAGGCAAATTCATTTAAAGAAATCAAAGATATCAGGGACGAAACCGATAAAAAAGGCTTAAAGATAACCATTGATTTAAAGAACGGTACAGATCCCGATAAATTGATGAAAAAATTATTTTCCGCAACACCCCTCGAAGATACATTTTCATGTAATTTCAATGTACTTATCAAAGGTATGCCGAAGGTAATGGGTGTTCGTGAAATTCTTAATGAATGGATTGAATTCCGTACCGAATGTGTAAGCAGAAGGCTTAATTTTGATTTACAAAAATGTAAGGATAAACTTCATATCCTACGTGGTCTTGAAAAGATTTTACTTGATATCGACAAGGCAATTTCCATTATCAGAAATACCGATGAAGAAGTTGACGTTGTTCCTAATTTAATGATCGGATTCGGTATTGATAAAATTCAGGCAGAGTATGTTGCGGAAATTAAACTCCGTCATCTTAACAGAGAATATATTCTCAAAAGAACACAGGATATCCAAAATCTTATTGATAATATTGCTTTGCTTGAAGATATTCTTTCAAGCAGAAATAAGATAAAGAAAATCATTGTTTCGGAATTAAAGGAAGTTTCCGAAAAATACGGTATGGAAAGAAAAAGCGAAATTGTATATCTTTCCGATGACGAAGCAGAAGAAGTCGAGGAGGAAATTCCCGATTATCCCGTTATTCTTTTCTTTACGAAAGACGGATATTTCAAAAAGATGACACCCCTTGCATGGCAAAAAAGCGGTGAACATAAATTAAAAGAAGGGGACGAAATCGTTCTTGAAATAGAAACAACTAATAAAACCGATTTGCTTTTCTTCACAAATAAATGTCAGGTCTATAAGGCAAAAGCAAATGATTTTGAAGAAAGCAAAGCAAGTTCTTTGGGCGATTATGTCGGTACAAAACTCGAAATGGAAGAAGGGGAAACGGCAATAGGCTTGATTTCTACCGTTGATTACAAGGGATACGTGATGTTCTTCTTTGAAAACGGAAAAGCCGCAAAGGTTGACTTGTCATCTTATGCTACGAAAACAAACAGAAAAAAACTAATTAAAGCATATAGCGATAAATCTCCGCTTGTTTCGATTAAGTACATTGTCGAAGACAAAGATATTCTTCTGATTTCTTCGGCAGGCAGACATCTTCTCATAAATACTGCGGTTATTTCACCGAAAACTACAAAAGATACTATGGGAGTATCTGTAATGAGTCTTAAAAAGGGACAAACTCTTTATACCGTCAGGGATTATAAAGAAGGAGAGTTTGCAAAGCCTTACAGATATAAAACAAAAAATCTTCCCGCACACGGAATGCTTCTTTCTGCGGAGGATTCCGGATTGGGTGACGAACAAATAAGTTTACTTTAAGAGGTGTCATAATGAAAAATATAAACATTGCCATTGACGGACCTGCCGGTGCAGGTAAAAGTACCGTAGCGAAAGGTGTTGCAAAAGAATTAGGTTATATTTATGTCGATACCGGAGCGTTATACCGTGCAATAGGAGTTAATGCTTTGAGAAATAATATAGGCACTAAGGATGCGAAAGCACTTGAAAAATCATTAAACGGTCTCAGCATTGAACTGAAATTTGTTGACGGCACACAAAGAGTTTATCTTAACGGTGAAGATGTCAGCGAAGAAATAAGAAAACCGGAAGCATCTATGGCTGCATCCGACGTTTCTTCCGTACCTTGCGTCCGTGCTTTTTTGCTTGAATTACAAAGAACCCTGGCAGAAAACAATAACTGCCTTATGGACGGTCGTGATATCGGCACAGTTGTTTTACCAAATGCTGATATTAAAATATTTATGACCGCTGATGTTGAGGAACGTGCCGAAAGAAGAATGAAGGAACTTCGTGAAAAAGGCATTACCGATAGCTATGAACAGATTTTAAAGGAAATGAAAGAAAGAGATTATCAGGATTCTCACCGTGAAATAGCACCTTTAAAACCTGCTGAAGATTCTATTGTTTTTAACACATCCGGAAATACTCTTGAACAGTCCGTTAAAGAAGTTACAAATATTATCAAAAGTAAAATATGAGTGAGTTTTATAATTTTAATAATTATAAGACATATAAATTATATTCCGTTTTAAAGCCCGTAGCGAGAATTTTTTTCACCTTGAAATACGATATAAAAGTTTACGGTAAAGAAAATATACCGAAGGATAGGGGATTTATTCTTGCATCTAATCACATAAAAAATGATGATGTTTTTCTGTTGGCATTAAATTTTGACAGGATTATTCATTTTGTTGCAAAGGAAGAATTATTCCGTAATAGATTTTTACGGTTTTTCCTTATTCATTTTAATGCTTTTCCGATAAAACGTGAAAGAAGAGATAAAACTTCATTATCATTTGCTACAAAACTTCTTAAAAACAATGAAATAGTTGGAATATTTCCCGAGGGAAAAAGGTCTTTAACCGGAAAATTGCTTAAACCCAAGTCGGGTATTTCTTTGATTGTCAGCAAGACGGAAGCGGATGTTTTGCCTGTTTCGATTAAATTTATACCGCAAAATTTTTCAAAATCAAATGTAATAATCAGAATAGGTGAGGCTTTATCCTGTAAAGGTCTAGGCCTTGACAGAGAGAATGTTACCGCAAAGGATTTAAAATCCGCAACAGATGTTATTTTTAATGAAATAATTAAACTATGGGAGTGTGAATAATGAAAAAAGTTATTGTTGCCGAAAGTGCCGGCTTTTGTTTCGGCGTAAACAGGGCTGTTGAACTCGCTTATGATATGCTTGAAAAGTCTGAAAATACTGTTTGCACTCTCGGTCCCATTATTCATAATCCTCAGGTGATTGATGATATGAAATCAAAGGGTGCCGTTATTATTGATAATCCCGGTGATGCTCCCGAAAACTCAACGGTTATCATCAGAACTCACGGAATTACAAAAGAGCTTTTATCGGAAATCAAGTCCTCGGAAAAAGATTTTGTAGATGCAACTTGTCCTTTTGTAAAGAAAATTCATCAGATTGTTTCTGAAAATTCAGATAAAAATTCTTATGTTTTTATTGCGGGTGATAAAAATCATCCTGAGGTTCAGGGTATTTGCAGTTACTCAAAGGGTACGACTTTTGTTTTTAAAAATAATGATGAACTAATAAAATTGCTTGAAAATAATTCTAATATAGAAAAAAACAAGGCAATTTTTGTCGCTCAAACGACTTTTTCCATAAAAGAATGGAAAATTTGTAAAAAAAATATAAATTTGCTATGTACAAATGCAAAAATATTTGATACAATATGTTCTGCAACGCATAAAAGACAAAGTGAAGCGGTTACTCTTTCTCTTGAATGTGACGCAATGCTGATTGTCGGAGGACGGCAAAGTTCCAATACAGCAAAACTCAAACAGACCTGTGAGGTTAATTGTCCCACCTTTTTAATCGAAACGGTTGACGAGTTGAAAAGTATTGATTTGTCGAAATACGATAAAATCGGCATTACCGCAGGGGCCTCGACTCCTGCCTGTATTATAAAGGAGGTACATAATTATGTCCGAGATTATTAAAGAACCGAATGAAATTGAAGCAAAGGAAATTGCTGAACAGGAGGTGTCGATCGTCGAGGCTGCAAGAGAAATAACCGATGACATGGATTTTTCCGAAGCTCTTGAAGTTTCACTTGCAAACCTTAACTCCAACCAACGGGTTATCGGCACGGTAATGGGTATTACTCCCACTGAAATCCAGGTTGATATCGGCAGAAAGCAAGCCGGTTTCGTTCCTTTGGATGAATACAGCAACGATCCTTCTGCAAATCCGGCGGAAGAAGTTAAAGTCGGCGACACAATGGAACTTATCATCATGAAAACAAATGATGCTGAGGGTACAATGATGCTTTCTAAAAAGAGGGCTGAAGCCGGTAAACTTTGGGCTGATTTCGTTGAAGCAAGCAAAACAGGTGATGTATTTACCGGTGTTGTTTCAAATGTTGTAAAAGGTGGCGTTATCGTTATCTCTAAGGGTGTCAGAGTTTTCATTCCCGCATCTCTCACAGGTGTTCCCAAGGGACAAGCTCTTGAAGATATCCTTAAAACAGAAGTTAAGTACAAAATTGTTGAAGTTGACGAAAACCGTAAACGTGCAGTAGGCTCCGTTCGTGCGGTTCTTCGTGATGAGAGAAAAGAACTTATAAATCAGTTCTGGGCTCAGGTTGCCGAAAATCAGGAATATACAGGTACTGTTAAAAATCTTACAACCTACGGTGCATTTGTTGAAATTTCTACCGGTGTTGAGGGTATGGTACATATTTCCGAACTTTCATGGAAACGTATTAAACATCCTTCAGACATTGTTTCTGTTGGCGATACTATCAAAGTATATGTTAAAGAAGCAAATGCCGAAACAAAGAGAATTTCTCTCGGTTACAAACGTCCCGAAGATAATCCGTGGGAAATCCTTAAAGCAAATTATCCCGAAGGTTCTGTTGTAGATGTTAAAATTGCAGGTATGACAACATTCGGTGCATTTGCTCAGATCATTCCCGGAATTGACGGACTTATTCATATTTCTCAAATCACTGACCATCATATCGAAAAGCCTCAGGATGTTCTTAAAGCCGGTGAAACAGTTCAGGCTAAGATTACTGCTATTGACTTTGATAAGAAGCGTGTAAGCCTTTCAATCCGTGCATTGATGGAAACAGAAGAGGAAAAAGAAGAAGTTACCGAAGCGGTTGAAGAAACAGCCGAAGAAGAAGCACCTGCCGAAGTTGTTGAAGAAACAGCCGAAGAAGTAGCACCTGCCGAAGTTGTTGATGAAACAGTTGGAGAAGAAGCACCAGCCGAAGCTGATGGAGAAACAGTAGAA
>JAZUKF010000202.1:0-4611 GCA_045643165.1 Acutalibacteraceae bacterium
GAAAATTACGTCCTCCATACGGGAACCTCTGAGGCTTTTGGTTGACTGTTCACCAAGAACCCAACGAACCGCATCGGAAATATTACTTTTACCGCTTCCGTTAGGTCCCACTACTCCGGTGATACCTTTTTCAAGTTTAAAAACCGTTTTATCCGGGAAGGATTTAAAACCCTGCATTTCAAGGGATTTTAATATCATTCTACTTCCTCCTCACGAAAATCTATTCTCACATCATATTTTTTCACATCTTCCGCACCGCAGAATTTCGGTATGTACCCCGCTTCACGCAGATACAGTGCGTTTTTCTTTTTATGTCCCAAGGCGGGAGAAAGGGATTTTGTGTTCACGTTTATAACAATTTCTCCGCCCTTTATATTTTTTTCTTTTAAAATTTCTTTTATTTTTTTCAGATAAATTTCACTTTCACAAAGTTCTTTAAATGCGGGATGATACGCTCCGGTTACGTAACCCTCCTCAAGATTTCCCCCTGAATGAAGCCCCACACGGATTATTTTTATTTTCTTTTTTTCAAACATTTCAATCAGTTCTCCGCAAAGAGAAACGGTTTCATCAAGGCTCATGGGAATATATTTTCCGCTTCTGTACAATTCACAAAGAGGTGTATTTTCAAGCACCACCGTGGGATAAATTCTCACCGTATCAGGGTGAAGTGCAATAATTTTTTTCGCCGTTTCAATATCCTTTTCGTAAGATGAACCGTACAGCCCCGTCATCATCTGAAGTCCCGTTTCAAAACCGAATGATTTAAGCATTTTTGCGGATTTTTCAATATCCTCAACATTATGCCCGCGGTTATTTTTCAAAAGCACTTCATCATCCATACTCTGACAACCCAGTTCCACCGCAGTTACGCCGTATTTTTTCAGAATACAACAAATTTCTTCATCAATTTTATCGGGACGTGTTGAAATTCTTATTCCGTCAAAGCAGTCATATTTCATATACTTGTATGCGGTTTCCAGAAGTTCCAGCATATATTCTCTTTCAATGGCGGTAAAACTTCCGCCGAAAAATGCAATTTCTCCTTTGATGTCCCCGGCTGTTTCAATCGCCCTTTTCACCGCATTGTCAACATCATCCGCAGTTAATTTTTTCGTCTTTCCGGAAATGCTTTTCTGATTACAAAAACTGCATTGATTGGGACATCCCTCATGGGGAACGAACAACCCTACGTTAAACCTTTTCAAAGTCCCATTAAGGCAAGTGCTTCTCTTGCCGCCTCCTGCTCCGCAGTCTTTTTATTTTTACCTTTTCCCTTTCCGATAACATTACTGTTGAGATGAACTTCCACTTCAAAGCATTTATTATGGTCAGGTCCGCTTTCACCGGTCAGCACGTATTCAAGTTGTTCTTCCGGATTTCGCTGAATGACCTCCTGCAAAGTAGTTTTGTAATCCCTGAATGCCTCGGTGTGATGGTCTGCAATCTCCTTAATAAAGGGAAGTACAAATTTTTTCGCTTCATCCATACCGCCGTCAAGATATATAGATGCTATAACCGCCTCAAAAGCATCCGCATTTATTGAAGGACGTGTTCTGCCTCCCGTATTCTCCTCGCCTTTTCCCAAAAGCAGAAATTCTCCTAAACCGATTTCCTTTGAAAAACCGAAAAGAGCATTCTCGCAAACCGATGCGGCTCTCATTTTCGTCAGTTCACCCTCCGGAACATGGGAAAAATGAGTAAAATAATACTCTGCACTTATTATTCCCAAAACCGAGTCCCCGAGAAACTCAAGACGTTCATTACTTTCCTTGGAAAAATGTCTTTCATTGGCATAGGAAGAATGGGATAAAGCACGTTCAAGCAAATCAATATTATTAAATTTATAACCTATTCTGTTTTCAAGTTCACTGTAATTCATAATCTTCCTCCGATCCGAAAGTCGGTTATCCGACTTCTTCGGCAATCTTTTCGCAAACGGAATTTCCGTAAAAATCACGTCCCTGACGGATGGCATTGTAAATCGCCTTTGCGTTTGATGAGCCGTGAGCCTTGATAACGGGCTTTTTAATTCCCATTACGGCTGCTCCGCCGAACTCCGTATAATCTGTATTTTTTTTAAACTCCGAAAGATTTTTCTTAATCATCAAAGCGGAAATTTTAGTAAGAGTATTCTTACGGTATATATCCTTTATGCTTTCCATTGTGGCGGAAGCCGCTCCCTCATACATCTTCAAAAGAATATTTCCCGTAAATCCGTCGGACACTACGATATCGCTTTTTCCGTAAGGAATATCACGTGCTTCGATATTTCCGATAAAATTCAGCCTTTTGTTTTCAGACAAAAGTTTATACGCTTTCTGTAAAACCGCCGTGCCTTTATTAGGCTCCGTACCGATATTGGCAAGAGAAACCGAGGGCGATTTTACATTCATTATATTTTCGGAATAGATATTTGCCATAAGGGCAAAATCCACGAGATTTTCACTGCGACATTCCGCATTTGCACCCACATCCGTCAGCAAAAAGGGTTTTGTGCAGGACGGAAGTACCGAAAGAATGGATGCACGTTTAATATTTTCAATTCTTTTCACGGTGAAGGTGGCACCCATCACGAGAGCCCCTGTGTTTCCCGCACTGATAAACACATCACCGCAACCCTCCGAAAGCATTGAAAGACCTTTACCCATGGAACTGTCCCGCTTTTTACGGAGAATAACCTTAGGTTCATCCGTCATTTCCACAATGCTTTCCGTGTCAACTATTTCTGCGAAATCAAGGGAGATACCGTTTTTCTCGGCACATTGGCGTATTGTTCTTTCTCTTCCCGTCAAAATAATCTGAACCCCGAAATCATCCCATGCAGATTTTGCTCCCTTTATTATTTCAAGTGGAGCATTATCTCCGCCGAAAGCGTCAACAATTATTCTCATATTTTTTTAAATCCTCTAATCCCCTTTTTGCAAGTAATTCATAACGTAATTTTTTAGCTCTGATTTTTTCTTCCAAGGGCGGAAGCACACCGAAGTTTGCTCCCATAGGCTGAAAGTTTTTCGTATTTTCATTACTGATATATCCCGCCAAAGCACCCATCATTGTAGTAACGGGAAGTATAAGATTTTCTTCACCATTTATCCTTCTTGCGGCATTTATCCCCGCAAGAATACCGGAGGATGCGGATTCGGTATATCCCTCAACTCCCGTAATCTGTCCGGCAAAGAAAAGACCTTTTCTTGTTCTGAATTCATATCCCGCACCGAGGACCTCGGGCGAACGCATAAAAGTATTTCTGTGCATCACACCGTAACGGAGAAACTCCGCATTATTAAGTGCCGGAATCATGGAGAAAACTCTTTTCTGCTCACCGAATTTAAGGTTTGTCTGAAATCCCACAAGGTTATACGCACTGCCCTCAACATCTTCCTTACGCAGTTGAAGAACAGCCCACGGTCTGTGTCCCGTTCTCGGATCACGAAGTCCCACCGGCTTTAAAGGACCGAAACGCATTGTATCCGCTCCACGTGATGCCATAATTTCAATGGGCATACATCCCTCATAAACATTTTTCTTTTTCTCAAAGGAATGAAGTTCCGCCCTTTCGGCACCGATAAGTGCTTCATAAAATGCTTCATATTCCTCTTTATTCATGGGGCAGTTAATATAATCATCCTCATCTCCCCTGTCATATCTTGACTGAGTGAAGGCTTTTTCCATATCAATACTGTCCCCGCTGACAATGGGAGCCGCCGCATCAAAGAAACTTAACGAACCGCCGCAAAGTTCTGATATCTTTTCGGAAAGTCCGTCGCTCGCCAAAGGTCCTGCGGCTACTATCACAATGCCTTTTTCGGGGATTTCCGTTATCTCCTCACGGATAACTTCAATATACGGATTATTATTTATCTTTTCCGTTACAAGTGCGGAAAACTTTTCTCTGTCCACCGCCAAAGCACCGCCTGCCGGCACCGCACTTTCATCGGCACATTCCATACAGAGAGAACCGAAAAATCTCATTTCCGCCTTTAACATTCCTGCGGCAGAACCTATTCTCATGGCTTTCAGAGAATTTGAACATACAAGTTCCGCAAAATTCTCCGACTTATGGGCAGGTGAAAATTTTCGGGGTTTCATCTCCGCAAGACGAACATGGATTTTCCTTTTCGCAAGTTGCCATGCGGCTTCACATCCCGCAAGACCTGCACCGATTATCAAAGGCTTATCATTCTGCATTGTCATTTTTCTTTTTCCTTGAAACCTTTTTTTCAAAGCCGCAATTTTCGTCCTCACATTTTATGACGCCGCCGTTTGATTTGAAAAGTGATTTTCCGCAATTCGGACATTTTTCATCGGTGGGTTTATCCCATGTGGCAAAATCGCAATCCGGCCAATTTGAACAGCCGAAGAAAACATGACCTTTTTTGGAACGTCTTTCCACAATCTCACCGCCGCATTTCGGACAGGTCGCACTTGTTTTCGTAACCAGCGGTTTTGTGGTTTTACAGTCGGGATAACCGGGACAGGCAAGGAATTTTCCGAATCTGCCCACCTTTACCACCATCATTCTTCCGCATTTTTCACAGGGAATGTCGGTGATATCCTCTTCAAGCTGAATTTTTACGCCCTTCATATCATCCTTTGCTTTTTTAAGTG
>JAZUKF010000203.1:0-2368 GCA_045643165.1 Acutalibacteraceae bacterium
AGCGGAACAAGTATAGGCGCTAATATCCGGGAGGCTTTTTGCGGACACAGTAAAGCGGATTTTATTGCCAAATTACAAATATCATTAAAAGAATGTTCCGAAAGCGAATATTGGCTTGAACTTTTAATTGAAAGTGGATATTATGATGACAGAGCGATATTAACCGACTGCAGTGAACTCAAAAAACTCCTCATTTCATCTATTAACACTGCAAAGAAGAACCAATAACAGTAAAAAAGTCGACATTTTCGATATTTTCGAAGATGCCGACTTTTCTTTTACTTAAAAATGTGTTATTATATTTTAAAATAATATGAGGTAAGAATAATGATTATAAGAGATGTGTTGATAGACTGGGGTAAAGTTAAAGATGATAGTTATTTACATTTCATTGAAGCTATTAGTGGGGTAAATAGAATATCTTTCAATAGTCCGGTGACATTCTTTTCCGGCGAGAATGGGAGCGGAAAATCTACACTATTAGAAGCAATGGCTATTTCAGAAGGCTTTAATCCTGAAGGAGGTACGAAAAATTATTCTTTTTCAACATTTGATTCTCATTCAGAATTGTATGAAGCGGTGACACTTTCTCATTGTAAATTTGCAAAATGGGGGTTCTTTTTACGAGCTGAAAGTTTTTACAATGTGGCAACTATGGAAGAAAATTATCAAAAAATGCCCGGCGGCAGACCGATGCATTTGCATGAAAAGTCGCATGGTGAAAGTTTTTTGGATATGCTTCAAAAGAATTTCCAAAATGACAGTATATATTTTCTTGATGAACCGGAGGCAGCATTATCACCGCAACGACAAATGACACTATTATTGGAAATTAACCGATGTGTTAAAGAGGGCTCACAGTTTTTTATTGTAACGCATTCGCCGATTTTGTTAGGATTCCCAAACGCCGAAATACTAAGTTTTGATAATGGTACAATTCATAAATGCAGTTATGAAGACACTTCAAGTTATCAAGTGTTTTCAATGTTTCTAAAGGATAGGAAACATATGATAGATTTGTTATTTGAACAATTGTAATAAATCCTTATAATGAAAGGCGAACGTTTAACATATACAAAATAACTTCGTGAATAATACGAAAAGCATATCCCGAATAACTGCCTTGAAATTTTTGAGAAAATTGAGGGGCAAAAATAATTGTGCTATTTCGTTGTGCTAAAGTCATAGTATTATAGATTTTCCAAACACTGTCTGGAAAATCTTGCACTACACATAAACTGCTTGTTTTGACTGCAAATATCCCTTGTGCTATTTCGTAGTATAATCACAAAATAATAAAGCCGGCATTTTCGGGAAAATCGAAAATGTCGTCTTAAATTTATTAAAATATGATTTTACAAATAATTATTCTTTTTCAGCTTTTCTTAACATAAACCAAGTTGTTGAATTAATTTCTTCAACCGTATGTTTTTTTATGGTTTCAAAACCGAAATGGGTGTAAATTGCGGCATTACGTTCGGTGTTGGTGAAAAGGAAAACATCTCTATCCTGTTCATCAAGTTCTTTGAAAAGCTGACGCATCAGTTTTGAAGCGAGTTTTTGTCCCTGACGGGGCGTTTGAACTGCGAAAGCTTCAATATAAACAGTACCGTCCCTGAATTTAAAGTCTTCTTCGTCTTTTTCGATATATTGCATAATTTTTGTGAGGTTATCGCCGACTTCTCTTGATTCAAGCCCTGCAAGTTTATTTCCCAACTCAACTACATCAATTTCAGCCGAACGGTCAACGGGTGTCAGTATCATTACGGCGGAATAGTCATCGTTTGTTAAAACAAGCCCTACATTTTGCGCATTGTTTATCCACGCCTCTGAAAAATCATTAAAAATTTTCATATAAGAGGAATGAGATGCAGGAAGAGACGGAACAGGATACTTGTAATCGGCAAAGGCTTGTGTTACGGTAAGAGATGTTAATTTATGGTCGATTTCGTTTTCGACAAGGCGAAACCCTTCGGGTAAGTTTTCAAATAAATTTAAGTTATTCATAATGCCTCCGAAATTTTTAAAAATATTATACGGTTATTATACTTAAAACCGGAATATATTTCAAGTGCTTGTTTTTAATTCTTTTTTGAGTGTCTCTTTTACCGTATAAATTTTCGCATAAAACCTTCGCTGTAAAAACTTGCAGTGACTTAAATTTATTGCTTGACATGTGAAGAAAAAAGTGTTATCACTATCGTATCAAAAAGTTCATACCCTTTTAAAACGGTAAACCGACACAGTTATAAAACAGTCATTGGGGATAATTATTATGGAAAATAATAATGATTTTCAAAAAGAAAATGACTCTTTAAAAGACGTTATCGAATATCAGAATAATATGTTTAACCCCGGTCACTATATC
>JAZUKF010000204.1:0-30670 GCA_045643165.1 Acutalibacteraceae bacterium
GGCAGGCTTTGATTCAAACGAAACTGCCCTTTTGATCGCAGGATTGGAATCCGTGCTTGTTCATGCACTTGTCAACATTCCGACGGTAACGGCAAATGCATTGCTTAAAGATATTCTTCCGAAGGATGATATGATCCAATTCCCGTCAGGTGTAACAAATGCAGTTGCCAAAACCGTATATGCAAAATCTGCGGCAAAAATTATCGCCCACGAAATCCTCAGACCTATAGCGAAAGGTATCGTTGACGATTATTCATCCCCTGCTGATTTGAATGTTACTCTCGAACCCTACGGTGCATCAGAAAAACTTAATGAAAATACTGCGGAAATTACAGTTTTCGGTATAATCAAAAAAGTTTTCACGGAAGTGTTCCTTGTTATTATCAATATCGTTAAATCATTTATCCACACAGCGGTTTAATAAATGAAAACGAATTTGTAAAATACACTTGACAAATCAGAATATAGCGTTATAATAGTTTTACCATTAGGAGTACGTGAGAGATCAAGCTCGTTGACCGTACAGCAACCTGCTGAAAAGTAAGGTGCTAATGCTTGAACCGATGGGTAACAAAAAATTAAAGCTCATCGGTAACGATGGGCTTTTCTTTATGCCTCCTGACGGAATATATTAAAACAGGAAGGTATTATTATGAAAATGCTGAAAGAAATGTTATCAAAAGAAGGAAAAACAGTATTTGTTTATGCGGAAAATCCCGAAACATCAATGCGGTTTTTACTTGACGCCGAAAATGAAGGCTTTATTTGGTCTGACGGCAGTAAACCAACAGATAAACCTATAAATAATTTTTATGCCGTACATCCCGATATGACAATAAACTATATCGGAACAAACGGACGTATCGCATTTCAAACAAAATCAGACAGTATTATAAGAATTGATTATAAAGATTATTTAAAAAAGAAGTAATAAAATAATATTCCCCGGTGCAGACGGATGACAAATTTATCAAAATCAGCGGTCTTTTATCGCCGAATTCCGTCCAAACCGGGGAATGTAATAATTCACTTTTTTATTCAGTTTTAAAGAAATTTTATTATCAGACTGATAATAAGCACTATCAAAGCAATTATGCTCAAAATTCCGAAGAATAATCTCACAGCCACAAAAACGCTGGGCGGTTCAATGGTTGTCAGCAAGTTAAGGATAGGTTGTATCGGTCTTTTTCCGCAAAGTTGACGGTATGTCAGAATACGGGTTTTGTAGTTTCTGACATCATCTTCAAAGATTTCAAAAACACGTACTCCCCTGTCAAGTCCCGGTCCGTAAATGTTAAAGCCCGCTCCCTGCGTATATCCCAAATCAACATTATCCACCTTACCGGCAAAATTATTCAGATGGTCATGTCCGAAATACATTCCGATAACATCACCTTTTTCTTTTATCGCTTCAAATTCTCCCACGTCTTCGGCAGGTGAAGCGGGAGTTTCACCGAAAAGTGCATTTTTATCAAAGCATTTTTCTTTATCTATCATATAAAAACCTTTGAAATTGCCACCACCCTGAACGGCTTTTCTCGTGAAGGGTTTTACTTTTTTCAAAAGTCTGCCGATTTCCGGTACGGGAATATGCTGGAAAACCAATGAGGGTACATATTCGCCGTTATTTTTTTCTTTAAGTTCCTCACGTTTATTTCTGTACCACTTGATATCATTTTCGGTTATGGCTGAATAGACACCGATTTTCCCTGTGTAACCACGTGAATTTATGATATAAAGATTAAATTTCATTTCTCCCTTATCATTATATATCGGGAGATTATATGTGCCGCAAACGTCAAGTTCTTCCTTCGTGTCCTCACTTACATTGCAATCAAAGGATTTATAAATTTCAAACTGCTCATAGCAGGACAGTCCGCACTGTTCGTCATGGTTTCCGAAGGTTACGGCAAAAGGTATTCCCCTTTTTATTATAGGTTTAAGCTGATTTTCAAGTGCCTTTGTTACTTTTGCTTTAACGTCCCCTTTTTTGAAAACAGAAGAATATCCCTTGATCTGGTCTCCCGTAAAAACAACAAGGTCCGGTTTCTCCCTGTCAAGGGCGGTTTCAATCAGTTTTACAGTGTCGGCAGCAGTTTCGATAACATCCTGAATATCGGTAATCTGCATGATTTTAAATTTTCCGTCTTTAAATTTAAGCATACTATCTTCCTCGTATCATTATTGTATATCATTATAACGGTAAAACATATTTTTTTCAAGAGCAAATACTATTTTTCTCGGTACACCTTGAATTTATTACAAAAATATTATATACTGAATAAAAACATACTCCGGAGAATTTTATGGAAAAATACTTATTTGTTATCGGTCAGGGCATAGGTGTAATCGCTCTGATTTTCAATGTGTTGTCGTATCAGCAGAAAACTCACAAGAAGATCCTTCTGTGCCAAAGTTTAGGCGGTCTGCTTTTCACCCTGCATTTTTTACTTATCGGTGCTTACACCGGTGCGGTGCTTAATCTTTTGGGAGCCGTCAGGTCTTTGATTTATTCAAACCGTGAAAAGTCATGGGCAAATAAAAAAATTTGGCCGATTATATTTTTAATCGCTTTTACTCTTTCGGGAATTCTTACGTGGGACGGAATATTCTCGCTTTTTCCCACTGTTGCAATGCTTCTTTCCACCGTTGTTTTGTGGATAGAAAATCCGAAACTCAACAGAGTTTTATCTTTCCCAACATCAGCATTCTGGCTGATTTATAACATCAGTCGGAAATCCTATTCCGGAATCGCTACGGAAATTTTCATTTCAACATCTATTATTATAGGCTATATTCGACATGATATGAAAAGAAAGGAAAAATAATATGGCAAAAAAGAAGAATAATAAAATACTAAATTCTACGCTCAAACTTGTATTTTCCGCTTTATTTCTCGCCATCGCCATACTGTTGCCCACAATTATTTCCACAAATAACCAGCAACTCGGCAGAATGTTTTTACCCATGCATTTACCGGTAATGCTTTCCGGTTTCGTCTGCGGTACGCCCTACGGCATAGTAGTGGGATTTATTGCACCGATACTTAAATTCGTTCTTTCCGGTGTTCCGAAAATAAATTCCGCCGTTGCAATGGCATTTGAACTTGCAACATACGGCGGTGTTTGCGGACTTTTTTATAAGATTTTCCCGCAGAAAATCGGTTTTTCATATATCACTTTGTTGATTTCCGCCTTTCTCGGCAGAGTTGTCAACGGCGTTATGAATTATCTTATCTGCACCGTTCAGGCAAAAGATTTCATTTTCAAAGAATTTATTTCCGCTTCCGTTATCACCGGAATACCCGGAATACTTTTGCAAATTGCAATAATTCCGCCGATAATTTTAGCATTGAAAAAAACTAATCTGATGATGAATGAATAAAATAAAAGAGGTATAAAAAATGAGAAATATATTACTTTCAATAACATCTGCCATGCTGTCGGTTCTGACATTCATACTGTCGCTTTTCGGCATACCCTTCGGACGTGATAATATGAATGTGGATTACAACCGTGTTTCCTCCATCGTCTTTACTTCAACCCCGGTTAAATTGAATATGGGCACAAGCATTTACCGTACCATGCAGGGCGGTTGCACCGACGGAAAATATGCGTACTACATTCTGCTTGACACCCGTAACGACAAAAGTTATGCCACTATTGCAAAATATAATTTGGAAAATTGGGAATGTGTATTCTCAAAGTCAAAACTTGCCCTTGACCACGGCAACGATATGACGTACAATCCGAAAATCAAAAAACTTGTAGTGGTACATAACGCACCTAACAGAAAGTGGATTTCTATTGTAAATCCCGATTCTCTGGAAATCGAAAAGACGGTGGAAATCAAAGAAAATGTTTATTCGATTTCATACAATCAGAAGCGTAATCAGTATATAATCGGTGTGGCATTTACCTATGATTATGCCATCCTGGATGAAGATTTCAACACCGTAAAATATTTCAAAGGTGTGGAAAGTAAAAGCACGAAACAAGGTATGGACAGCGATGACAACTACGTTTATTTCATTTTAAGCGGTCCCAATATTCTTGCGGTTTACGACTGGGACGGAAAATTCTACGGCTGGTATCCGCTGAAAGGAATAACATCCGCATACGAAACGGAAAATATTTTCCATAAAGACGGAGTTTTCTATATCGGCTATAACGAAAGCCGCGGACAAGTCTATAAAACAGATATGACGGTTATATATAAATAATTTGTCGATTTGAATAATCAATATAAACAATCAAGTAGGAGGCTACTCAACTAATGGGTAACCTCCTACTCGATTCTAAAATCCTTAATTTTTTCCATACCATTGTGGAAAATTCAAAGCTGCCACAAATTTTTGCTACTTGCGACAGCCCCTTTTGTTATTTATTTACCGATATAAACCCTTTTCGTAATAGGCATCATATAATCCGGAAGACTGTTATAATCAACATAAACATGTTCGAGTTTAGTTTCTCCGTCTGAATTGATCGTAATCTTTGTTCCTCCGTTCAACGCTTCCTCGTAATAACAGCCTTTACCTGTTTTAAGAGCATAAGTCAGTCTTATTCCATCGTAAAGAATTGAGAAATTATTGATGTGTTCATGTCCGCATACAAAATCTTTTGTACTGCCCAGGTTCTTGGCTAAAGTGAAAAATCCGTTATTTCCGGGTGCACATGAAACAACCTCATGGCATACGCCGGATGCTATATCGCTGTACTTGGGATCAACATTTCCGGTTTCTCCGTCCTTAACCATATTCCATGCAACTTTATATTCATAAAGCGGTATATGCATAAACACCGTACTTTGTACTTTTTTTCCTGCATTCTTTTCGATACCTTTTACTGCCCACTCATACCATTTTAACTGACCAGGCCAAAAATGGTCATATCCTGTATCCTTTTTACCGTTGATACCGTCTTCTTCGATACTTGAATGTGTATCCATCATAAAGACAGTATGAACTGTTTTTCCGTTTTCTTTAATATTGATTATGTAGTTTCCGTAACCCATATCTTTCGGGCCGAATTTGAAAAGACAGTTTTTACAGTTAGTGAAAACTTTTGCACACCAATATTCACTCGGACAGCCCTGACCGTCGTGATTTCCCATTACCGGTGCCCAGGGAATTTCGTAACTGTCAATAAGATTTGCAGTTTGGATATACGAAAATGTTCCCCACGCATTATCACCTGTTACTGTAATGAGGTCAGGATTTACTTGCTTAATAAGTTTATCGACGGTGGCACTCATTGTCGAGCCGACATCATTATAAAGTTCATTGTCATTCATTTGAAGATCTGTAAGGTTAAGAATTACAAAATCTTTTCCCGGTGTTTTATTAAGAGTTACTGCATAGTCATCAGTATAAACCGATGTTTCGCTCCAATCATCAAAAAACTTATTTTCACCGAAATAAGCAACTTTTTGCAAACCGGGAATTATCAACTGTGTTAATGATAACATAAAAACTAAAACCGCTCTTACTGCAACTGTAATTGACCGATTTATTTTTGTCATATTTTACTCCGTTCCGTTTATTTAATAAACTGCTTTATTTGAAATAATAAAAGTTATTCTTTCGTGTATATTGAAATTACCGTGATAATTCGGTATTCCGCCATGGTCCGTTGTTACAATAATAAGCCAATCTTCCTGAGAATATGTTGAACGTGATTTAATAGTGTTTATAATGCTTTCAGCATAGAAATCACCATCGTAAAACGCATTCTCATACTCTTTATTTTTCAGAGAAAAACCTAAATTATGACCTGCATGGTCTGTACATTCAAAAATAGAAAAGATGAAATCCGTACAATCGTTTTTTCTCAAATCAGCGAGAATGTTTTCAAGGGATTTTTCATCTGTATCCGCTTTCACAAAGTTTACATCAAGATTATTATCTTTACAATATTTCACTTCAGCACGGTACGTGGAATCATCATCTGTAAAATGACCGCTCCAAACAGCATAGAATGCGGAATTATCTGTTTTTTTCGATTCGACCAAGGAGGTTAAAACGGTAAGATGTTCTGTAGATTTTACAACACCGTTTTCATAAATACCTGTAACATTCGCCCATTTGCCGGTAAGAATTGAACACCATCCGGGAGCGGTCGAAGTATCCTGAGTGTTAAGTTTCGGGTAATTGACCCCACCGCAATATGTGAGATATCCTTTTCCGCCGTCATTTATCAGTGTTCTTATTCCGCTGGGTTTTCCGTTTTCAACAAAAGTCAAGGCATCCGCTCTGCATCCGTCAAGTCCGATTACAATGCATTTTTTTGTTTTACCTTGAACAGGATTGTTAAAATGGTTTTCAATAATATTTGCAACATCAGTTTGAGGGTATGCAGTTTCTATTGTATTTTCATAGAATTTTACACTTTCAACCCTATGACGGTATTCTGTAACAGTTTCTCCGAAAGTGCTTGTTCCTGCAAAAATACCGTAAATCATTACAAAGAAGGATGCTATACCGAAAACAATTCTTTGAAATATTGTTATCATTTTGTTTTTCTCAAATTATCAATAAACGGGTTTATTTGTTGTGATGAATGTCATTCTTTCCTGGATAGTGAGTAATCCGTGACCTCTGTTAAATCCGCCGTGATCAGATGTTAAGATAATAAGCCAATCTTCAGAAGCATAAGTGCTACGTGATTTAATTGCAGAGATAATGTTTGCGGCAGTCGCATCTGCTTCATAAAAAGCCTTTTCATATTCCTTATTCTTTAATGAGAAGCCTGTATCGTGTCCTGCATGGTCGGGATATTCAAAGATGGAGAAGATGAAGTCGGAACAATCTGCTTTTTTAACATCCTTCATAACGTTTTCATAAGTACCCTTATCATCACCGGCACGAAGGAATGTTACATCAAGTTTCTTATCCTGACAATATTTAACTTCATTTTTATATGTAGCATCATCAGCAGAGAAATGACCGCCCCATGAAACATAGAATGCGGAATTATCAATTTTCTTTGACTCAACAAGAGTTGTAAGAAGTGTAAGATGATCGTTTGATTTTGCAATACCGTTTCCTCTGACACCGTGAACGTCTGCCCACACACCTGTAAGCATGGAGCACCAACCGGGAGCAGTGGATGTATCCTGCTTATTGATTGCGGGATAATTTACTCCTCCGCAATATGAAAGATACGTTTTTCCGCCGGATTTCATCAAAGTGTTGATTGCACCTTTGGGGGAATTGTTGAGGAATGTAAGAGCATCTGCACGGCATCCGTCATAGCCTATAACGATACATTTTTTTGTTTTACCCTTTGTTGGGGTATTAAAATGATTGCTGATAATTTTATAAATATCAGTCTGAGGATATGCGGTTTCAAGCGTATTTTCATAAATGCTGACACTGTTTACTCTGTCCTTATATTCGCTGACAGTTTCACCTAATGTTCCGATTCCGGTAACTACACCGAAGAGCATCATGAAAAATGATGCAACACCTGCAATAATTCTTTGTGCTGTTAAAAACATAATAATGACCTACCTTTTTATACATTTTTATAAATATTATTTTCTTTATAAAAGTTCCAAAGAACCGGGAAAACCACGTTAACACCGTCAACATACATTGAACCGTGTCCTCCGCCTTTCACCATAAGTTCCTCGGCACCTTTAACAGACTTGGTTATTTTTCTCAAATGCCATCCCCAAATCATATCATGTTCACCGTAAATATTCAAAAAGGGAACATTGATTTTCTTTAAATCGGAGAATTTGAGATTAGGCTGATATGCCATAAGACCTTTCACATCGGCTCTGTGGAGATACTCCTCTTTACCGGTGAAAAAATATCTGATTTTTGCAAGAATATACTGCCATATTATTCCGATCTGCGAACCTGTTTTCGTCCCGAAAATATTTATATTCGAGCCCATAACCACAAGAGATTTTACTCTTTCGGGATGTGCATTTGTGAATACAAATCCTAAATTTCCGCCATCGCTGAAGCCGTAAATATTCACTTTATCAATGCCGAAATAATCGAGAACGCAGACAATATCATCGCTCATTTTTTCAAAAGTAACATTTCCTTCACCACGGTCGGAATTTCCGTAACATCTGCATGAAATCGAAATAACTTTAAAATACTTTTTCATTTCCTCACGGACTTCGTAATTACTGTTCATATCCCCGTTATTGGGATGAAGAAGTAAAAGAGGTTCGGTATTTTCTTCACCGTAAACACCGTATTCGATTTTCACACCGTTACAATCTATAAAGCCGTATGAAGGGATTTTCACGCTGTCCTCTGCTAAAACGCAGGGAGCAATAACTCCCGATAATAACGAAACAATAAGGATCAGAGATAACATTTTATAAAACTTTTTCATTTTTCACTTCCGTCCTGTCATTTCATAAAAAAATTATATCACAACAGGCAGATGTTTTCAACGAAATTTAACATTTAAATAAAATATGTCAAATTATACAAAATCAATAAAACTTTTTATTCATTTTGCTAAAATAATCTTTGTGTATTGAAAACAGACATATTTTTGATATAATTAATTTGTACAAAATTTTACAGAAAAGAGGATATATAATATGAAAAAAATATTATCTGTTATACTTGCATTGCTGGTTGTTTTTTCTTCAACGGCAACAATTATATCAAATGCCGAAATCGGCTCAACATACTATGTTGATTCGGTAAGCGGAAACGATTTAAATAACGGTATGTCCCCCTCTTCTCCATGGAAAACATTGGCAAAGGTTTCAAATACAACCTTTTCCGAAGGCGATAAAATTCTCCTAAAAGCAGGCGATATTTTCACCGATACTTTAACCGCAAAAGGAAACGGCACCGCAAAGAACCCCGTTACCGTTTCGTATTACGGTGATATAAGCACTGACGGACGTCCGGTAATAACAAATAACAATGACGTTGTTCTTATCAACATACATAATGTAAAAGGCTGGGTTATCGACAATATGGAGTTGACCGCTCCCAACGGAAAAGGAATATATGTAACTGCCGGTGAAGGATTTAACACAGAGGATATAATTATCAAAAACTGTTCTCTGCATAATATTTATTATAAACAATGTCCCCATTCAATGAACGGCAACTCCCCTGTTATGCTTGCAAACTACGGTGAAATTTCAAGACTGAATAATATTACTATAAAAGACTGCATTATTTACGACTGTGCTTACGGCATTGCAATGAGCGGTCTTTCAAGGGAATGGTCAAAGGATGTTTTCGTGTCCCCCGAAGTATCATACAACAAAAATTACACCATTGACGGTGTTTCTTTTAACAATATCTTATACGATGCGGTAATAATAATGTCAATCTACGGCATGACGATACGCAACTGTTCTTTAATTAACACTTCACTTAACGATGATTATTACACCGCTCCCATGTGGTCTCATCATGCAAGTAATTTTGTTATAGAAAACTGTGAAATTGCAGGTGCAAGAAATGAAAAAGACGGCATGAGCGTTGACTTTGACGGTTGGACAACAGATGCAACTTATCAATACATTTATTCCCATGATAACGTGAGATTTGTCCGCAACTGCTGTTATGACTCTTACACGAAAAACAGAAACTGCACGGTAAGATACTGCCTTTCCGTCAATGATAACAAGGGCGAAAATCAAATGTCCCAAATGCTTACAACAGACTCTCTTGACTATGATTACGGCGAAAAAGCAACCACAATGGAAAATTACAAATTTTATAATAATACCGTAATAAATTGCTCTGAATTTAATATGTACGGACTTGAAAATGCATTCATAGCAAACAATATTTTCACCGGAAATCTTACTTCAACTTTTAATTTTGAAAGAAAAAATACAGGTGATGACGGAAAAAAATATATGAAAAGATTTACGGGAGTTTTTGACAATAACTGTTTCTACGGTACTTCCGTTCCGTTAAGAGGTTCAAATAATTTCTTCTCCGATCCCGGTTTCGTAGGAAAAGATATTACAGACAAAAATTCATTCAGACTTGCAGGAAATTCAAGTCTTATAGGTAAAGGTATTCAGGTTGAACAGAATATGGGAGAAAAAGATTTTTACGGCAATAAACTTACTGATGTTCACAATATCGGATGCTACGACAGTACAGGCGAAAATGTTATTTATAATTCGGATTTTCTTTCATACATCACGGCATATATCAATTCAATTTTAGGCACGGTTTATAACTTCATTAACGAAGGAAATAATAAATACTGGTTATTCTGAAAGAGGTAAAAAATTATGCAAATGCGATTTGAAAACGGAAAACAAAAGACTTTAACTTTAAGCTATGACGATTCATGTTTTGACAACGAAAGGCTTTACAAAACACTGAACAAATACGGAATTAAGGCTACATTTAACATTAACTCCGTAAACTTCGATCCCGAAAGAAACGATAACGGAACAGAATTTATTGAAATGATGAAGGGTGCTCTTGAAACAGGTCATGAAATCGCCGTACACGGATATTCCCATCCCTGGACGGCAACGCTGAAAGATGTTGAAATTATCAAAGAGATAATTGATGACAGAAAAACTATTGAAAAACATTTCGGCATTATAGCAAGAGGAATGGCTTATCCTTTCGGTTGCTTTAACGAAAGAACGATTAACGTTCTGAAATCATGCGGAATTGTTTATTCAAGAACAACGGTAAACACACACGGTTTTCACATCCCTGATAATTGGATGGAACTGCCTGCAACATGCCACCATGATGACAGCGAGTTAATGACACTTGCGGAAAGATTTGTAAACGAAAATCCACGTTGGGGAAACTGCTTAATGTTTTACCTCTGGGGACACGCTTATGAGTTTGAAAGAAATAACAACTGGGAAACTATTGAGAAATTTGCGGAATATATCGGCAACAGAGATGATATTTACTACGCAACAAACATTCAGATTTATGATTATATCGAAGCATACAACCGACTTCAAACATCTGCGGATATGTCAATCGTTTACAATCCCTCGGCTATTCCCGTATGGTTTGAGCATAATCAAAAGGTTTACTGCATTTCCGCCGGTGAAACGCTGAACATATAAAATGAAAACGAGAATTTTATTTTCCGATGTGGGAGAACTTTCAAAAGAGGAAATATGGAACAGAGAATTTTCATCTGCCACAGAGTACAGAAAGCAAAAAATCAACCGCATAAAACATGAGGGTGAAAAAAGATTATCTTTGGGCGTTGAAATCCTTTTGAGAGAAGCATTAAAGGAGGAAAAGATAAACCTTGAAGATTTATCAATTCAACTTGATGAAAACGGTAAACCTTTTTTTGAAAATCATCCTGAAATCAACTTCAATCTTTCCCATTCCGGGACAAAGGTTTTATGTATCATTTCCGAAAAAAAAGTCGGTTGTGATGTGGAAACAGTCAAAGATATCAATTTGATGATTGCGAAAAAGTTTTTTGCAAAATCCGAAAACGATTTAATATTAAATTCCGAAAACAAAACCGATTTGTTTTATAAAATCTGGACGTTAAAGGAGAGTTTTATTAAAACAACCGGTTTGGGAATTAAACAGAAATTAAACAGTTTCAGTTTTTATTTTGATAATTCACAAATTAAAATAAATCAGAATTTTGATAATAATAAATATTATTTCGGCACGGTGGATATCGAAAACTGTAAAGCATCTTTCTGCATACAGAATTATGACGGGGAAGAAATAATTATAAGAGAAATAAGTATTAAATAAAAAACAGGTTGCATCGTCTGCAACCTGCTTTTTTATTATTTTATAATTATATGCTGCGGTACGCTGAGGTTTCCTTCAGAATTTATTGTAAGAACCGTTCCTCCGCTTCTTTCGGGGTTCCAATATCCGCCCTCACCGCACTTCATACTGTAAGTAAGTCTTATTCCGTCATAAAGGATCGATGAATTATTCACATGGTCATGTCCGCAGATAATATTCTTTGTACTGCCGAGTTCCTTACATGCGTTGAAAAATGCCGAAGTTCCGCAGGCACATACCGGTTCTTCGTTATATCCGAATGAAGTATCGGCATATTCTCCTTTGAACACACCTTTTGAATTGTCATAGGCTTCGTTCCATGCGATTGCAAATTCCGGAGTGGGAATATGGAAGAATGCCGTACTTTCAACAGTTTTTCCTGCTATATTCTCAATTCCGTTTACCGCCCATTTATACCATTCAATCTGATTATCCCAAAGTCCTGCATAAGCATATTCTGTGGGGCAGTTACCCTCATCATCTCCGCCGGAATGTGTATCCATCATAAACAAGGTATGTATGATTTTTCCGTTTTCGGTAATATTGATGATGTAGTTTCCGTAACCCATATTTTCAGGTCCGAATTTGAAAAGACAATTCTTTGCATCATACATTTCATAAGCACACCAGAATTCACTGATACAGCATGAACCGTCATGGTTTCCCATAACAGGTGCCCACGGAATACCGAGGGAATCCAAATCTTTAATCATTTTAAGATATGTACTTGTACTCCATGCGTTATCACCTAAAACCGTGATAAGATCGGGATGAATACTGCTTACAAGTTGATTGATAAGTCTTGTTGTATTCTTTCCTTTTTCGGCATAAGCTTCCCATTTTTCAAGTTGAATATCCGCAATGCTGAGAATAACAAAATCTTTATTAGGTTTTTTCTCCAATTCTATTGCGTAATCTTCCGTATAACCGGATCTTACGGTCCAACGCTCAAAGAATTTATCTTCACCACCCTTAATGAATGATGCACCGATAGGGGTGAGAATTTGAACGATTGATAATAACAATGCTATTATAGTTTTTAAATAAGCCATAAATAAGCCTCCTTTTCATATTCGGATTATATCAATTTTTGCTTTTTTTGTCAACATCACTTTGAAGTTTGACGAGATCCCAAACATTTCTTGCAAGGCTTATATCCTTCTTTTTCTATCAATGAAGGCGGATTATTTGTTTTTAATTTATTTTCTTCTTTCATTCTTTTAACGGAAGGACAGCTTGACACATGATAAACCTTTGAAGAAACATTGATTACATAATCGTATTTACTGTCATCATTATTTGGTCTTGCGGTTGTTTTTGGTCTTGCGGTTGTTTTTGGTCTTGCAGTTGTTTTTGGTTTTGCTGTTGTTTTGGGTTTTGCTGTTGTTTTAGGTTTTAATGCGGGCTTTGTTGTGCTTTTCTTGGTAATGTTTTTGCTCAATGTCGTTTCATCTTTTTCGGATACCATAGATGAACTGTCGCCGTTTGCATAATTTATTTTCACGTTAGGCTGAATGTTATAACAAAAAACATTAAAGCAAATAGCCTCTCCGTTATCCTCAACAGACCATGCTTCAATCTGAACACCGTCCGCAAGGAGATTATTCCCGCTGAATTTAGGAGTTACTCTGTATAAAACATGATTATTCGTATCTTTTATGTAGTCGGCAACCATATTTTCAAAAGGTAACATTCCGTTGATATTTAAATATCTTGTGCCGGTGATAAGATTTTTTCTGTTGGCATTTTCCGCCGTAAGCTGATAGCCGATCAAATGACATCTGTTATAAAGATATTTCCCGTCAATGAAAGAATATTTTACGGTTTTCCATCCGGTGGGCTTAACTTGTCCGATTTCGCCACGCTTTTCGGTGGGCATTATATCTTTCCCCACACAGGCAAATGCAGTTGTACATCTTCCGAGTTTATCAAGATCACCGTATCTTTCAAAAGATTTTTTTGTTTTCTTCTCTTTATCCGTAAACTTCGGAATGTTATTATTTAAAATTTTGTATGCTGTGTTACCTGTATTAGTTTCGCTTTTCTTTGATTTGGTTGATTTACCTGCGGATGATTTGTTTTTCGCGGTTTTACTTGCAAACTTTTCAGCTGATTTTCCTGCGGATGATTTGTTTGCCGACGTTTTACTTACAGACTTTTTATCGGTCGATTGTGTATTATCTTCCGATAAAATCTCATCATTCTGAGGTAAAGAAACTTCCCCTGCAACATCATCGGGAGAGTTATAATATTCTCCGAAAATGCTTGTAGTGGCAGTAGTCGAAACATTCTTTGTTTCATCATCATTATCAAAACTTGCGATACAAATAACGGCAACTAAGGCAATTACAGCATACAGCAATATTCTTTTAATTTTACTTTTATTCAAAACGATACACCTCTTTTGTTATTTTTTCATGAGCATTTCCCGTAAAATCTTCGGACATAACCAAAGTAAAATCATCAAAATCAAAATCAAATTTAAAATCTGACGGATAATCTCTGTTCCATTTATACAGAATAATCTCATTTATTTCATCTCCGAAATCGGAAATATCTTCTCTTTCAACAAAGCAATAATCATTTTCTCCGGCTTTTTCAAGATAATCCTCATCAGCAAAAACTTTTTCTCCCTCAAAAAGCGGTAAGGAATATTCGGACATAAATAATCTACCGTCCTTCACGGTATCAATAATGTCATCAATTAAAACCTTATCACGGCTTTGACGGCGGTTATTAAACGTCATACCGAAAGAATTATCAACGCATACTATTATTTTCATTGTTTCCCCCCTGATAATATCATTCATCATAGCAAAAGATGGTTATAAAAAGTAAAACTACATTTTAAAACCATCTTTTAATTATACATTACATTATACTTTTCGATCTATGCGGAACGGCACAAATTTTTATACATTTGCTTCGATATATTCCACAACATCTTTTACCGTTACCAATGTGGGCAAAATTCTGTCGGGAATTGAAATTCCGAAACTGTCTTCAATAGTGCATACCAAATCAAAAAGTTCAAAGGAATTCAATCCGAGGTCGGATGTAAGAACATCCGTAGGATTAACTTCCGTAATTCTTCCGTCGGTGTACTCTGTGATGATTTCCATCAATTTTTCTCTAACATTCATTGCTATTCTACCTTTCATTTTCGGCTTTTCTCTGTCGCCATATTTCATTATATATTTCTTCAGTTGCCAAAGCTATTTTTGTTACTGAAAATTCACAGTTTTCCGGGAAAACATACCATGTTTCTTCCAAAGTATTCAAATCAATGCAGTCACGGTAGTTTCCGAAACGGTAATTATATTCAACATGAAGGGCATATTGAGCGGCGGCATCAATATTCATCTCAAATTCCTTACCGTCATATTCACGTACACCTTTAAGATATAATCCGGTCATATCATGAACGAATTTGCCTTTTCCCATGTGAACAAAACCCTTTGAGTTTGGCAAATCGTTAACATCAACATCACATTCAAAACGGTACGTTCCGGCAAGGACTTCCTTTTTGACTTCCTCACGCTCCCACAAATACCAATCGGAGGGATACTTAAATTCCGTCTTTCCGTCATCCGCTTCAAGTTCGCCGTAATAATTCAGTTTCCATTTTTTTAAACAAGCCTTGCAGAAAACGGTATCGTCCTTTGAATCCGTTTTATTTTCCGCACCGCAATGAGGACATTTATAGAGCACCTTGTGAAGTCCTTCGGCACGTTTTTTATAAGTTACCTTAATTCTGTTCTCGCTTTGCCATTTAAAATCATCATTATAAAGAAGCGTTCTGATTTTTTCACCGATTTCCTCAGCAGAAGCCTTTTTCAATTCCTCCGGAGTGTAGGCAAGAACCATATCCGCTTCCATTGGTACAACACGTCTGTGCCTGTGATTACCCCAAAAGGGATCATAAATATGATGACCTCGGCAGGTAAATGTTACAACGGGAACTTTCTGGTGCTTCAGAAGTTGACCGAGTGAATCGGGAATATCTTCCGTTACTCCGCAAAGAGAATATCTTGCTTCCGCATATATTCCGAAAATATATCCGTCGGAAATAGTTTTTCTGCAAGTTCTCAAAAGACTGATATCCGCCGTAAATTTTCGTTTCGGAACAGTACCCAACATTCTCAAAATCGTTTCTCTGCCGATATAATCATCAACTGCGGCAGGGAAAATCCCTCTGAAGGGTGCAATAGCGGCACTCATTACGTAAAAATCATAAAAAGCATTATGATTGCAAACAAGGATGAAGGGAGGTTTGATACCCTCCATTCCAACTTTATTTATTTTTTCAAGATGTTTAAATCTTCTGATATTTGAAAATCCCCAAACAATAGGACTGAGAAATTTATTTTGCGGTTTCGGAGCCTTTTCCATATCAAATTTTTCCGTTGCGGGAGCACCGCCTCGGACATTTTTTCCGTATTCTTTACTCATAACAATTTATCACCTCTATGTAAAAGAATTATCTTTTACGCTTGATTTTCATTGTTGTTGTTTTTTCAAACTCGGTATCACGCAATTTGAAATCGAAAATCTTTTTATAAGGCGGTAAATTCCTGTTAAGTTCATTGATTTGCTCACGGATAGTATCTCTTGCATTTGGAAATTCTTCCTCATTAAGGAATATTTCCGCAATAAGATGTTCATTTTCTTCGTAAACGATTACTTCCTCAATGCTTTCGATTGACTCGGCAAGTTTTTCTTCAAGTTCTTCGGGGGAAACATTCTTTCCGTTTGAAAGAATGATAAGATTTTTAATTCTTCCGGTAATAAACAAAAATCCGTCTGAATCAATGTAACCAATATCCCCTGTTCTGAACCAGCCGTCGGGAGTGAATGACTTTGCATTTTCCTCCTCGTCATCAAGATATCCTATGAAAACATTTTCACCTTTAACGAGTATCTCACCGATACCGTCTTTATCGGGATTATCTATTTTCACTTCATTGCAGTCCAATGCAAGTCCGCAACTTTTTCTCTTTTGATGTTCGTTCCTGTTAACGCATACAATGGGAGAACATTCGGAAATTCCGTATCCCTGAATAACATTAAAGCCCCATGCAACAAAATCGTTTTCTATGCTTTCCGCAAGGGCGGAACCACCACAGATTATGGTATTTATTTCTCCGCCGAAGGCATCAAAAACTTCTTTGAAAAGTTTACGTCTTACGTCGATACCCAACTTCAAAAGGAAATTTGAAAGTTTCATACCGAACTGCATTTTTTCATATTTACCTTCTTTTTTAACAGCTTCGATAATTTTCTTGTGCATAACCTCAACTACCGCAGGCACAACAATGGCAACGGTGGTTTTGTTTTTCTGCATATCCTTCTGAACCGTTCTCAGAGATGTTATGGCATAAATACAACCGCCGTAAATTGTAGCACAAAGAATATTTGCGGTAATGGAAAATGTGTGATGTAAAGGAAGAATAAGCAAACCTCTGCCGGCTCCGCAGGCGTTACGGCAAACGGACATGGCATCCGATGCGATATTACGGTGAGTCAGCATTACGCCTTTACTTTTTCCCGTTGTTCCCGATGTAAAAACAATGGCGGCAAGGTCATCCGGAGAAGGATAATTTTCCTTATTTATCCCGTCAATTTCTTTGCAGTTTTCCAATGTTTTCTCGGCAAATCCACGTGTATCATCAAGTAAATAATATTTTTCGATACATTTACAGTTCTCCTTAAAATACTCTTCAAAATCAGAATATACGGAGGAACAGACAATCGCTTTACAACCGCATCTTTCAATAAGTTTCAAAAGTTCTTCCTTTGAAAGTTCACGGTCAAGGGGTACAACGGTATTTCCGCTGTTTGTAAGTGCAAAATAAGTGATAACCCAGTTGAAACAGTTTTCTCCTAAAATCGCAACCCTTTGTTTTATAAGTCCTTCAAGATTAAAGTACGCACCTAAACCGTCAATAAGTTCGCCGAATCTTGTGTAAGAAATATATTCATCTTCGCCCCTTCTTACAGGAATTCTGAAAGCATCGTCAGAAGTATATTTATCCGTACAATATTTGATTACTTCATTTAAAGTAGATGCTTTCGGAATATCGTACAACGGATAAGGTTTGTTTTTCATAATACGTCCTCTCTCTTTCTCTCTTTAAATATAAACAACTGAATATACCATAATAAAATACCACAAAATTTCCAAATAGTCAATAAAAATCGACCTTTATTTTATCAAATAATAAATTTTAATATTTTTGTCATTTTTATTTAAAATTATATTACTATTTCCGGAGAATTCGGGACGGTAAATGCGATATTGATTGCATGGTCGGCAACACGTTCAAAGTCAGTAACGGTGTTGACAAAAAGAGGTCCGGCAACGGTATCGCATTTATTTTCACGCATACGGTTAATATGATTTTCGTTTGCTTTATCATGAAGGTCATCAATATGTTCTTCGAGAATAACTATTTTTTTGCCTTCACTGTATGAAAGATTTTGTTCATAAAATGACGAAAAAGACATATCAAGAAGTTTTGAAACATTTGCTGTCATTTCTTCGATTTCTTTAATCCCTTCACGTGAAATTTTCGGATTATTCTCCTGTCGGTAAACCGTTGCTTCAAGCAAATTTATTGCATGGTCTCCGATACGTTCAATATCATTTAAAGCATGAAACATCCGTCCGATATATTCTGAATCCCTGTAACTGATATCAAGATTATTTATTCTGACAAGATAGGTCGTAATTGAATGATTAAGATAATTTACCGTTTCTTCGTTTTTTATTATTTCATCCCTGTAACTTAAATCGGATTTCAAAAAAGACTCAGAGGATAAGAGAAAATTTTTCTTCGCCAATTCACCCATTCGTTTTACTTCAAGAGATGCCTGATAAACAGCAAATGGCGGTGCGGATAAAATTCTTTCGTCAAGATATTTGAGGCGGAGTTCATCCTCCTGCTTGTCCGGTATGTCGGGTACGATTTTGCAAGCCAAACGTACCATAACCTTTGAAAACGGAAACAAAATCAATGTGCTGACAACATTGAAAATAATATGCGATGCCGATATCTGAACAGCCGTTTCACTGCTTATCCTTTCCAAAATCGAAATATAAGGTGTGAATAATGATATCAGAACAAAAAATACCGTTCCGAAAATGTTAAACATTAAATGAATTGCCGCAGCACGTTTTGAATTTTTGTTACCTCCGGAAGAGGATAAAACCGTGGTGATACAGGTACCGATATTCTGTCCGTACAAAACAAAAACCGCAAACCGGATGGGTATCAATCCGTCCATTGCCAATGCCTGTAATACACCTATACTTGCGGATGAACTTTGTATTACTGCGGTGAAAACGATACCTGCCAGCAAACCTATTACCGGATTTGAATTGTTTGTCAGAAAATCAATAAAAACCGGTGAATTTTTCAATCCGCTTACGGCAGATGACATTGTTGTCATGCCCACAAAAAGCATACCGAAGCCCGCAATAATATCACCGATATGATTTACCGATTTTTTCTTAAAAAATACTATCATAACCGTGCCGATGAAAATAAAAATCGGTGCAACATCGGATAATTTCAACGTAACGAGAACGCTCGTAACCGTTGTACCGATATTTGCACCCATTATAACACCCGTTGCCTGAACGAGATTTATAAGTCCCGCATTGACAAAACCCACCACCATAACGGTAGTGGCAGAGGAACTTTGGATAAGAGCGGTTATGACCACACCCGCCAATACCGCAAGATATTTATTGGATGTAACCTTGTTAAGCATATTTTTAAGTCTGTTCCCGGAGGACATTTCAAGCCCCTGTCCCATTATTTTTATTCCGAAAAGGAACAGACCTATTCCACCGAAAAATATGATTAAGTCAAGTGCGGACATGTCTTTCTCCTTTGTTTATCACAGAACTGTACACGATAATTATTATGAAAAACAAAGGAGAATATACTGTTAAATGAAAATAAAAGATAAAATTGTTATAAGTACAATCTGTAAAAATTCAAACCCCATAACAACCGGGAAGGAAGTTTTGGTATAAAGTTTTCGCAATTCATTTTTATTCTTGCCGATAGTGTGCCATAAAATTTCGGAAATCCAATAGGGAAATCCTCCGGAAAGCACAACGAAAAGCGGTGAATAGCCTCCGATAACAATATCGATCACGAATACCGCTACGGAACAAATCATACTTAACGGTATTACGATATATAATCCTTTACCCTTTTCAAAACGGTCAAAAGATGATTTAATGCAGAGGACGAAAATCATCATGAAAACCGTCATCAGCCTTGATGCTTTCACTGAACAGAGTAAGACAAGCA
Organism: Acutalibacteraceae bacterium; assembly: GCA_045643165.1. Lineage (GTDB taxonomy): Bacteria > Bacillota > Clostridia > Oscillospirales > Acutalibacteraceae > SIG575. The sequence continues at coordinate 20,086 of JAZUKF010000204.1, forward strand.
CCAAGGGAAAAAGGTTGAAAAACGGTCTTTCGATAACGTCCCAAAGGAAAGAATTATATTTTATCTTTTTACTGTCGCAGATGAAATTTTTTACGTTTATCGCTGTTATTATCACAGCAAAAACGGCTATCAGAATTACCGCAATATTTTCATAATTTTCAAGAGGAGAAAAAAGTCCGTTTCGAGTAATTGACTCGGAAATATTTTTTATGTCCTTATATTTGACAAAGTAGCCGAGGAAGATGCCGAGACCTCCCGTAAGTCCGAGAGTGAACTCCATATTTTTCCAGCCGTCAATATATCCCTTTTTCGCTGCTTTACCGAAAAGCATTTTCCCGTTTGGTAACGGATTTACGGAATAGAAGTAAAACCATATTGCAATTATCCAACCGAAACCGCCGAATAATCCGCCGAAAAGACACATGGAAAGTGAAATAAAATCCTTCTTTATAATTGAGAAAATTATCAGCAACACAAAAATTCCCGCATTACTTCCCCATTCCTCATGACGACCGAAGGAAAAATATATTTTCGGGAATTTTCCTTTTTCTTCATCATAAGGAGTATTAAAAATTAAATATCCGACTAATTGAGAAACGGGTATCAACAGACAAAAAAGTACAATTTCAAAAACTTTATATCTGCCGCCCATGGAAGAAAACGAAAAACCTGTCAGACCTCCGCATACACCGAACCAAAGGCTTCCCTTAACAAACACAGCGAGTGAGCCTTTAAAGGGTTTATAGTATTCGGAATTTTTAAATAAAACCATTCTCAAGGTTTCTCCGTAAGTTTCTATTCCTCCGAAAGACATACCCATAAGTCCCGTTGCGGCGGGAATATAAAAATATTCTTTTATTCCTCCCCCGGCACAGAGAGCCAACAGAAGTCCGATATACATTCCCGGAAGCATTGCACCTTTTTCACCGCCGATTACAGTACCTCTCATTCCCCAACCGTAACAGGCAAACAGCATAACAAGTAAGCAACAAGTTATCAATGTCATAAAATCACCTCTTAAAGTTCTTTTATAATTTTTATTACATCAAAAAGACTGTCCGTAATTTTATAGCATAAAGCGGATATTTCTTCATCCGGCTTCACCATATCCGGTATCATAATCGGTTTCATACCGGCGGCATAAATCGCCCTTATTCCGTTATAACTATCCTCAAGCCCTATGGAATTAACAGGATTTGCTCCCGCTTTCTCACAAGCGGTCAGGAAAATATCCGGTTCAGGTTTTGATTTTTCCACCGCATCGCCTGTTACAATGGCATCAAAACGATGAAGCAAACCGGAACGCTCAATGGTAACAAGTGCGGATTTAGCGGGAGTTGAAGTGGCAACCGCCTTTTTTATACCCGATTCATCAAGAAAATCAAGAAGTTCAACAAGTCCCTTTTTCAGAGGGATACCGTTTTCTTTAAGATATCCTCCCGTTACCTCACGTTCTCTTTCGACAAAATAATCATAGGGAAAATCCTTTCCCAAAACTTCGGCAAAATATGTTCGTTTAAACTCATAGTTCGTGCCGAAACAGGTATAAATCAATCCGTCAAGTTTCGGATAACCTAATTCAACGGAAAGTTTTCTCCACGTTTCAACGGCAATTCGTTCCGTATCGAACATAAGACCGTCCATATCGAAAATTACTGATTCTACCATATCATTACCCCGTTATTTACTCTTTAATTCCGCCTGTTCTTCAAGATATTCATCATAAGTCTGTTTCTTGTCATAGAAACCGTTTTCATCAATAAGAATTATCCTGTCGGCAACGGTCTGGACAAGCTGATGGTCATGGGATGTGAATAAAAGAGAACCGGGGAATTTCATCAAACCGTCATTTAAAGCGGCGATTGATTCAAGGTCGAGATGGTTTGTAGGTTCATCGAGAATGAGAACATTTGCTCCGGAAAGCATCATTTTACAAAGCATACAGCGTACTCTTTCGCCACCGGAAAGAACATTCGCCTTTTTCGTTGCCTCCTCACCGGAGAACATCATTCTGCCTAACCATCCACGTACATCCGTTTCAAAAACAAGATTTGAATACCGTCTTATCCAATCAAGAAGATTGTCCTCGCAACCGTCAAAAAATTCGGAATTATCACTGGGGAAATATGATTGAGAAGTTGTTACACCCCATTTGAATGTGCCTTCATCCGGCTCCTCTTCCCCCACAAGAATTTTAAATAATGTGGTTTTTGCAAGAGCATCCGTTCCGATAAAAGCCACCTTTTCATTGGGAGTGATTACAAAACTTACATCGTCAAGAACTTTTCTGTCCCCCACCGTTTTTGAAAGATGACTTACCGTCAAAACCTCATTACCGATTTCCCTGTCAGGTTTGAATGCAACATAAGGAAAACGTCTTGATGATACGGGAATTTCTTCAAGAACAAGATTATCAAGAAGTTTTTTACGGCTCGTAGCCTGTTTGGATTTGGAAGCATTGGCACTGAAACGTGCAACAAATTCCTGTAACTCTTTCATTTTCGCTTCCGTCTTTTTATTCTGCTCCCTCATCTGTCTTTGAGCGAGTTGGGTATAATCGTACCAGAAATCATAGTTACCCACATACATGGTGATTTTACCGAAATCAACATCCACGATATGAGTACAGATCTTATTGAGAAAATGTCTGTCATGACTTACGACAATAACGATACTTTCAAGGTTTATAAGAAATTCCTCAAGCCAGCGTATTGCCTCAATATCAAGATGGTTCGTCGGCTCGTCCATGAGAAGAATATCCGGGTTGCCGAAAAGTGCCTGTGCAAGCAAAACTTTAACCTTAATATCGTTGTCAAGTTCCGCCATTTTCATATAATGATATTCATTTGTAACACCCAGACCGTTGAGAAGTATTTCCGCATTGCTTTCCGCACTCCAACCGTCCAACTCGTTAAACTCATCTTCAAGTTCGCTTAACTTCATTCCGTCCTCTTCGCTGAAATCCTCTTTGGAATAAAGTTTTTCCTTTTCATCCATTATTTCACAAAGACGTTTATTTCCCAGCAAAACTGTTTTTATAACGTCATATTCGTCAAATTCAAAGTGGTCCTGTTTTAATACGGACATTCTTTCTCCGGGGGTGATGATTACCTCACCTTTGTTAGGTTCGATTTCTCCGGAAAGTATTTTCAAAAATGTGGATTTACCCGCTCCGTTTGCGCCGATAAGTCCGTAACAGTTACCCTGTGAAAATGAAAGATTTACTCTTTCAAAAAGTGTACGACCGCCGTACTGTAATCCGATATTTGATGTACTGAGCATTATTTTTCTCCAATCCTTATTCGCAATATTCGCCGGCTAAATGTCCGGTTGAAAATGCAATTTGAAAATTAAATCCGCCTGTATAGGCATCAACGTCAATTACCTCTCCCGCAAAGAAAAGATTTTTAACGAGTTTTGACATCATATTTTTCGGGTTGATTTCTTTAACACTTACTCCGCCCGAAGTGATTATTGCTTCCTCAATGGGACGAAATCCCGTAACGGTTAACTTTAAATTTTTCAGAAGATACACAAGTTCTCCACGTTGCTCCTTAGTGATTTGATTAACCTTTACGGAGGGCTTGATTTTACTTAACCTGACAATTACCGGTACAATACTTTTCGGCAAAAGAAGGTCAAGAGCATTGATAAAATTTCTGTTGGAATTTTCAGAAAAATCACGTAGAATTCTTTTATCAAGCTGTTCATAATTCAAAGCCGGTTTAAGGTCAACGAAAATCTGATATTTACCCTTTTTCATATCCCTTAAATGGGCGCTTGCAGACAAAATCACAGGTCCGCTGACACCGAAATGTGTAAACAGCATTTCTCCGAAATCTTCATATACTGTTTTAAAATTCTCCGCATCCTCAACACGTATGGAAATATTCCTGAGGGATAGTCCCATTACATCACTGCACCAACCTTCATGCACATTTAATGCAACGAGTGAGGGCTTCGGCTCAACAATAGTATGACCTGCCTGAATTGCCATATCATAACCGTCCCCTGTGGAACCGGTTGCGGGATATGATTTACCCCCTGTGGCAATTATAACTCTTTCGGCAAAAATTTTTTCTCCGTCTTCCGTGATAACACCTTTAACAGTTTCATCCTCGATTATCAGTTCCGTTGCTCTTGCTTTAATAACATTGACACCGTTATCAAGTGCATATTTTCTTAAAGCATCAACGATATCGCTTGATTTATCGCTGACGGGAAAAACTCTGTTTCCCCTTTCGATTTTCAAATCCACACCCATATCCGTGAAAAAATCCATTGTATCCGAGGGCATAAATCTTGAAAAAGCGCTGAAAAGAAATCTGCCGTTACAAGGCACGTTGGCAATTAAATCGTTAAGCAGATTGCAATTATTCGTAACATTACATCTTCCTTTTCCGGTAATCATTACCTTCCGCGCAACCTTATCATTACGCTCAACGAGAAGTGTTTTAAATCCCTTCTTCGCCGCAGTGCCTGCCGCCATCAGACCTGCCGCTCCGCCGCCGATGACACAAACATCAATCATCCGTATCCTCCTCAAGTTTTTCATAAACCTCATAATTATCCCAGATGTTTTCAAGCAGGATATAGTTTTCACGCAAACTGTCCGCCATTTTAAGCGTTATGGCTCCTATCAACGCATTGAGAAGACTCAAAGGTGCAACAAGGGAATCAACTATTGATGTTATACCGCTTTTAGCAACAAGAACATAGTCGGAAACGAGTCCCAACGGAGCATCCTCATTATCGGTAATACCGATAATTTTCACCTTTCTTTCACGCAGAAAGTTTACGGCTCTTATAGTAAGTTTTGAGTAACGTGGCATGGAGATGGCAATACATACATCCCCCTCCTCCGCTCTGAAAACATTTTCATATATTTCAATATCGCTTGAAACATTCACAAGCTCCACATTATCAAAAATCCGTTTAAGATAATAGGAAAGAAAACCTGCAAGGAATGAAGCAGACCTCATGCCGATTATATATATTTTTTTAGCCGAAACGATTGCGTCAACGCTTTTTTCAAATGTTTCCGGTGAAACACTTTGCAAAGTATTATTTATTAACTGTGTATCGGATTTCAATGTTTTTTCAATAACATCCTCACCGTTTGTCATGGCATCAAAAACATCAATTCTCTGAATACCGGTTAATTTTGAACGCACCATATCCCTCAATTCCTTCTGAAATTCGGGATAACCTTTGCAGCCCAACTCCGTAGCAAAACGCACAACCGTTGACTCACTTATCCGTACCGTTTCGCCCAACTTTGCCGCCGTCATAAAAGCGGCGGTATCGTAATGTTCCATAACATATTTCGCTATCTTTTTCTGTCCTTTTGACATTTTATCAAATCGTTGATTTATTTTTGATAAAAGCGAGCTTGTCATAAAAACTACTCCTTATTATTGAACTTCGATTATTTCAATGCTTTCGATTTTTACATCTTCAAAGGGTTTATCAAGCATATCCACCTTAACGCCTGCGATTTTATCCACAACATCCATTCCCTCAAAAACCTGACCGAATACGGAATGTTTATAATCAAGCCATGGTGTACCGCCCAATGTTTTATATGCTTCAACCGTATTTGCCGGGAAAGAATCGGAAAGATTTTCCATTTGAGAAATAAGTCCTTCATCAACCGTATCGGCCTGTACGATAAAGAACTGACTTCCGTTTGTATTCGGTCCTGCATTTGCCATGGATAAAGCACCTCTCAGATTATGGAGGTCAACGTCAAATTCATCCTCAAAACTGCTTCCCCAAATGCTTTCGCCGCCACGGCCTGTGCCTGTGGGATCTCCGCCCTGAATCATAAAATCATTTATTACACGGTGGAAAATAAGTCCGTTATAATAACCTTCCTTTGCATGGGTTTCAAAGTTTTCCGCAGTTTTCGGCGTTTTATCTGAAAAAAGACGGATTTTTATATCCCCCATTGTTGTGTGCATTACCGCAACCTTTTCTCCGCTTTGCGGTTTATCAATCTGATTAAACATTTATATTTCCTCTTTTCATTTTATTTCCGACATTTCAAGGAGCAATGTTCCGCCATTCATCATTTCACTTGCTTTAAATGAAAGACGGTCAAGTTTTGTTCCGTTTAAAAATGCGTTTTTAACATAAATTCCTTTGCCTGTTCTTTCAACGGTAAATGTTTTTCCGTTATTCAGTTTCATTGTTGACTTAATGTTATGCGGTGAACAGATAATCATCAAATCCTGTCCCGCAACAGGCATAATACCCATAGCCATCCACAAGTAGCAGGAAGATAATCCGCCGGAATCGTTATTACCCGGTAAACCGCCTCTGCCGGTGGTGAACATATATTTTATCGCACTGTCTGTTATCTCGCAAATTCTGTCGCTTCTGTCAACATAGTAATAAGAAAGGAATGTTTCCATATCCGTTTCATTATTAAATCCCTCGAAACGCTTTGATGTATCTTCCGCATCGGTGAAGCCGAAAAATCTGTCAAGAAGTTTAACAAAATTTTCTTTACCGCCTGCAATTTCAATGCGTTTTTCCATATCCCTCATGGGACGGAAAGAGTAGTTCCATTCGCTTCCCTCGTAATAATCCCCTTCTTCGCTCATAAGACCTTTTTCATCAAAAACTTTTTCCGGGAATGATGTGAATTTTCCGAAATCGCTTCCGTCTTCTCCGAGCCTGTTCGCCATTTCCTCCATAGCACCGCAACCGTCGGTAATGTCAAGAATATGAGTATAACGTGTAATTGTATTATTGTGAAAATCAGCAAAAATGTCTGAATAAATATCCTTCTTTGCATTTTTGAGGATAGAATGATAATCACCTTTTACGTTCCTGATAAATGCATCAAAGGCACAGTACTCCGCAAGCATACGAGCCTGTGAACTGTGATTAAGAGCATCGTCCTTTATTAAAAGAAATGTGTGGGGCATTCTTCCCAAAACGGAGAAATGAGTGTTGAATGTGGAAATTATTTTTTCCGATATATCGGAATAAAGGGTGAAAATCAACGGAAGTTGAGTTTTATACATATCCCAAAGTGTTGCAAAATCCACAACAAATTTTTCATCATCATTGAGGAAGTTATCTCCGCTCCAGTCTGACGGTTTCACAAGAGTATGATAAAAATTTGAATAGAATATTTCTTCATCCGTTTCATTATCCGTTTCAATATCAATTCTGCTTAAAGCTTCATTCCAAACCTTTTCGGCATTATCCGCAATTTCATTGAATGTAAACTTATCTCCCTCATCCACATCCTTTTTAGCCTTTTCAAAACTTACCGTGGAGATAGAAAGACGAAGCTCATACTCACCTTTTTCGGGAGTATCAAACACAACACCGAAACTTTCAAGCACCTTTTCAAGAGATAATTCTTTCTCATCTTTCAAAGACAGATAATCTCTCATAACGGAAATTCCCGTTGCTTTTTCACATTTACCGTAAACGTAAAGCGGAAGTTGTTTCATAACGATACTTGCATAAAATTCGTTATTACTCAACAGTTTGATATAACTTTTATCGGAATAACCTCTGTGATTTTTATCATCATTTTTAAATCCGTCATTAGCAAGGTTTATCATTATCTTTCCGCCGTTTTCGGAAAAAGTATATCTGTGAGATACAAAGGAATTACCGCTTGTAACTTCACATTTAATATTATTTTCTTTAAGCGTTAAACCGTAATAACCCGGTTTACCTTTTTCGTCTGCTATTGAAAATCCGTGAACGGCATCAGCCAAATCGCCGTAAAGCGGAGTTGTTACACAGTAGTTATAGTAAACATCAATAGCACCTGTTCCGCTTTCATGGATATGAGAAAAGCCGAAGCATTTCATATCACCGGGATATGTTCTCAAATTCAAAGGGCAGGAGTTTCCTCTGTGATTACCGTAGCCGGTGGGATATCCGTTACAGAAACATCCGACTGACAGTCTGCCGAAGGGATACATGGCACCGGGATGATTATTTCCGCAAATCGCCTTGATGAAATACCATGATTTTGCAATTCCCTCCGCTTTCGGCAAATTTATTTTACCTGTTCCGTAAAACACATCTGCTTTATCGGTATAGTTTTTCATTTTACAACCTCCGAGAGATAATTATACATTTAAAATATTACCACAAAGTGCCTCGTTTTGCAAGAATATTATTTAAAAATTGCAAAATTCGGGATATTTATTTTAATATTGCAATTTCAAAAACAGTATGATAAAATAATTAAAAGAAAATTTTTCATTTAACGGAGGTATTATCAATGAAAACAGTTTGGACATGGATTTGCATTATTTTCATTGCGATCAGCGGACTGATTACGGGAAAGGCCGACAAAAGCATTTGTATGATCGGCCACAGAGGTTACAGTTCAAAGCATGTTGACAACACAGAGGAATCCTTTATTGCAGCCGCTAAACACGGTTCGGGCGGATGTGAAACCGATGTCAGATTTACAAAAGACGGAAAACTTGTCCTTTGTCATAACGATACAGCTGATTATGAAGACGGAACATCTCTTGTTGTTGCCGATTCAACCTATGCACAGCTTACCGCAAAGCCATTAAAAAATCCTTACAACAAAAATAAAGTTTATCTTTGCAGTTTTGAGCGTTATCTCGAAATCTGTCAGGAATATGACCTTGTCAGTTTCATTGAATTGAAAGGTACATTTAATGACCAGCTTATTAAGGAAACATTTAATCTTGCCAAAAAAGTTCGCGGAAATTTTGAAAAATGTTCTTTGCAATCCTTCAGCATGGATAACCTTATAAGAGCACATAAATTATTCCCGGATCTCCCGATCATGCTTACATACGGCGGCGACGGTGATTACCACGAGTGTATCAAGAACGGTTTTGACATTGATACAGATTATTCATCTTTGACAAAAGAAATGGTTAAAGAATTCCATGATGCCGGACTTAAAGTCGCAGTCTGGACATGTAACGATATCTTCTCCCTTAACTACGCACGTACATTAGGCGTTGACTATATCGAATCAGACATATTCTGATATATTCTTTTATCAAATATCAGACAATGAACAGCAAATGACAGACATATGGATATTTCCCCCTCTTCCGATCGGAACAGGGGGAAATATTTTTTTAAAAGATAACAGATAATTAATGAAAAATACAAATCAAAAACCTACCACTTGCGTGATAGGTTTTCGCTTTGTCTAAAAGCGACCAAATGGTACCGATTGAAGCTGAAAAATCGAAAATGGTACCGATTTTCATATATTGGCCGTAGATATTCTATTTTTCCACGGCAAGGTCTGCCCCAATATAACAAGCAATCTTCTGTGTGTCACTTCAAGGCGTTCCATTTGTCAAAGTTACGGCAGTTTCTGTTGTATGCTTCTACTGCCTTTCCGTATTTTATACAGGAGCGATTTGTGCATTTGCCTGTATCTCTTGATGTCGTGCAAGCGGCTTCTTTTCCCTGAAACATTGTTTTTCTCTGGCCGCTCCAAGCGGAGCAGCATAGGCAACAATTGTTGTTTTCAATGAACATCGTCTATTCCTCCTGTCATTTGCTATTTTTGCAATTGTATAAAGGACTCGCTGGCAAAATCGTACAGGTATCCTCGGTAGTCAAACGAGGCGTAATCCGATCTGCCTGTTTTTCTGGAGCAGCCGTTGCCGAGGATCAGCAGGATTTCTTCCTGATCTTTCGCAATGCTTTGGTAGGCGTCTGTGGCTTGCAGCATTTTTGCGGCGATGCCCAACTTCCTGCTTTCGTTTTCGTCCCGGTCATCGTAATAATTATAGCCGATAATAACTTTCAGAGGGCAGCGTATCTGCATGAGCTTGATCAGCTCATCCGTCCAATCCTGCTTGTTGTTTTCGTGCTCAACCGCAATTTTCAGATTCCACAGGTGCGCATTAAGCTTTGCTTCATTGGCTTCGGGCTTAATGGTTTCGTAATGGCTCTCCCAGCCCACAATGTCAATGCGAAAGTATTCGTTCTGGTGCTGCCATCCGGTTCCGTTTTCAATGATCTCGTTGATCGCAGCCGTCACCAATGGGGTAAATTCCGAATCATGCCGATAAGCCTCGGCGTATTTTTCCCAAGTGATTTTTTCGGTATATTTCCTGAAAAACCACTTTGCATCGAATGCGCTATACGGAGGCAGGCTCTCCGGTTCACCAAACAATACGGATTTCCCGTCCATTAGTTTCCATCCTTTCATCGAAGAATCGTACAGAATCCACTCTCCGGCTATTCTCAACGATTCGATATACCGCTGGATTGTTTGCGTCGAAAGCTCCAGAATAGCGGACAGCTTTTCTGTGGTAATTCCGGGGTGCTTTCTGATTTGGGTCAGCACGACCAAAGCATTTGAGATCGTGCGGCTGAATGTCACGCTCTTTTTCTACTTCCGATATGCTGCTAGCAGGTCATATTTCAGCTTTCCTTTTGCTTTCTCCATGCTCTCAAATGTGCCTTTCACCCACCTTGTATTCTTTTGCTCCTCACCATACGTACAGTATGAACTTGTCGCAAAAGAGCACAAATCGGGTAAAATTCATCATTTTAAGGTGCAAGGCAGTTTTTGAGGAGAGAATTTTTTTGAAGA